>JACMQP010000314.1 GCA_014376915.1 Ramlibacter sp. | reverse complement strand
TCCGCTCGTTGACCTGCGCGCGCACCGCCAGCACGTCGGCCTTGTCGTCGTAGGTCACCACGGTAAAGGACAGCCCGAACTGGGTGTGCGAGAACACCCGGATCGAGTTGGGCAACCCGGCCAGGGCGAGCTCGATCGGCAGCGTCACCTGCTTTTCCACCTCCTCCGCGGCGCGGCCCGGATACAGGGCGATCACCGTCACCTGGGTGTCGGTGACGTCCGGAAAGGCCTCGACCGACAGGTTGTTGAAGGCGACGATTCCGGCCAGCGCGAACAATAGTGTGCCCAGCACGATGAACACCGGCTGGTGTAGGGCATATTGAACCAGCCGCTTCATCGCGCCGCCGCCGGAGCAGTGGCAGTAGCAGTGGCAGTGGCAGCCTCCTGGGCGATGCGGTACTGCCGGGCCAGCAGCAACACGTTCTCGCTCACCACCTGCTCGCCGGCTTCCAGGCCCTGCGTCACCACGACTTCGCGCGGGCCCTGGTAGCCCAGGACAACGTCGCGCGGCTCGAACACGCCGGGCTGCACCTGAACCATCACGGAATGCTTGGTGCCGCGCAACGAGACTGCCTGGGCAGGGACCACCACGCCGGCGCCGAGGGTGCGGTGCACCCGTGCGGTCGCCAGCATCTCCGCCTTGAGCCTGCGATCGGGATTGGCGATCACGCCGCGGACCTTGATGGTGCGGGTCGCCGGGTCGATCGAATCGCCGGCGGCAGTGACTTTGCCTTCGAACATCTGACCCGGCAACGACGGCACGATCAGCTCGAACGTGGTGCCGGGTCGCAGGGTCGGCGCCTCGGATTCGCGGGCGTCGATCTGCACCCAGAGCGAGGTCGGGTCGCTGACGACGAACAGCGGCGGCACGCCCGGCCCAGCCTGGTCGGGACGCAACTCCTGGCCGGGAGTGAGATTTCTCTCCACCACCACGCCGACGATGCCGGCGACCAGCGCCAGGTTCTGGTTCACCGCGCCGGTCGTCCCGCCATACAGGCGGGTGCGCGCCTCGGCTCGCTGGATCTCGGCATGGGAGCGTGCCGCTTCGGCTTCGGCCAGGTCCAGATCCTTGCGGGCGATGATTCCCGCCTCGAACAAATCCCGCTGGCGTTGCAGCGACTTCTGCGTCAGTTGGGAATCGGCCTGCGCCTTGGCCGTGTCGGCCTGCGCGATCCCGAAATCCGGAGAGGCCAGTTGCGCCAGCAAGGTCCCGCGCTTCACGGCTTGGCCCAGGTCGGCGGCGATCCGCACCACCCGGCCGGCGAAGGGCGCGTAGATGCGCTGGGTCCGCTCCTCGTTCCAGACCAGGCGCGCCGGCATGTCCACCACCACCGTCTTGCCCGGGGCCGCCGGCGCCAGGCCGAGTTGGGCCAGTTGCGGATGTCCGGGGGGAAAGCGCAGCTGGGTACCGCGCAGTTCCGGCAGCGGGATTTCCGCCGTCGGTGCGGGCGCGTCATGGCAGGCGGTGAGCGTCATCACAAAGGCAAGCGTCAGGGACAGGGTCGGTTTCAAGGCAGGCTCGTGAAGGATGGAGAAAAATCAGCGCGGGTCCGGACCGGCACGCAATTGCCAGGCGGCCAGCGCGCGCGCGTGGTCGGCCCGGGACGCGACGTCCTCGAGCAGCGCAGTGCGCAGGGTCCGCCGCGCATCGATGAGGTCGGCCAACGACATCGCGCCCTGCCGGTAGGCCAGTTCGGACATCGAAGCGACCTGGCGGGCGCGCGGCACGATGGCCTCCTGGTAGGTCCGGGACCGGGTGGCGCTGACCTGCAGCTCCTGCTGCAGGCGCTGGCTGTCGGCCGCTGCGGCACGCTGCGTCTTTTCAAGCTGGTCCTGCGACTGCGACATCAGCACGCGGGCCCGGCCGATCTCTCCTTCGAAGCCGTAGCTGCCCAGCACGCCGATGAGCGGCAGTTGCAGCCGCACTTCGAGCTGCCGGGTGGACGTTCCCGGGAAGTGGTCGATCGAACTGCCCAGGGTCACGTCGGCCCGGCGCAGCGCCAGGGCGCCGTCCAGCGCGGCACCCGCCGCCGCGAGCCGCTGCTGCGCCGCCCGGACATCGGCGCGCAGTTCGACGTCGGGCATCCCGGAGACGGCCGCGTCCAGCGCCGGCCAGTCCGCAACCAGGCTAAAGGGTTGCGGCAATCCGGTCAGCAGGGACATTGCCGCTGCCGCCTTCTGCCGCTCCGCCTGGGCGCTGCGCACTTCGGAGCCGGCGCGCTGCGCTTCGATTTCGGTGCGCAGCGCTTCCTGCCTGGACAGGTCGCCCGCGCCGACCCGCCGCTGTGCCGTGGTACTCAGATCGGCCGCACTGCGCGCGATGGCTTCGACGTGCGCAATGCGCTCCTGCGCCGCCATCAGGTCGTAATACGCACCGGCCGCGGCCAGCTGTTGTTGCACCTGCACCTCCTGCAGGTCCGCCTGCGCGGCGTCGGCGCTGAACTTTGCGGCGCGCGTGCGCAGCTCTCGCTTGTTGCCGCGCTCCCAGGTCCAGTCGATGCCCAGCGACTTGTCGATCCGCTTGTCGCGCAGGAGGTTGCCGGTGCCGACGCCATTCTGCAGGTCGATCGATGCGGCCTTGGCCGAAAGCACCGGCGCCGGTGCATGGTCCGCGCTCGCCACATCGGCCTGTGCCGCCGCCAGGGCGCGCCGCGCCAGCGAGACGTCCAGATTCTCGCGCGCGGCCTGCATCACCTGCGACAGCGAGACGGTGCTGGACGGCGACGCGGGCTGGGCCCGCGCAGGCCAGGCCGCCAGCAGGATTGCGCCGAGGAACAACGGTCGTAAGCTCATACATCGATGGTCCCGCGCACGTGCTGACCCGCTACTGACCTCTCGGGTGAGGGGTAGTGCGTATGCGGGCGCCCGGTGCCGGGTGCTTGGCTTCTGGCCGGGGCGCTCGCTCGATGCGTTGGCACCCGAAAAAGCAAGAAGCAGGCGCGGTCAACCGCACCAGCGCTTGTTCCCATGCAGCGAGGCCCGATCGATGCGCAACAGTTGCGTCTGCTGCACGCTGATTACCGGCTTCACCTCCGCCAGAAAGGCGTAACGGGCCGCCACGTTGGCGGACGTCATGATCCAGTTGACGGGAGCGGAACACAGCGTCTTCACCAGCTGCTTGTCATCAACGAGCGTGCCATTACCGGCAAACCTGCCCGCGTCGACCAGTTCCTTCTTCCAGTTGTCGGCCTGATCGCTTGCCGGCCCCTGCCAGTCGCCCACCACCAGCACGGGCTCGGTCAAGCGCGCGTAAAACGGCACCTCATAGAAGTACTCGTGAAGAAAGAAAATCGGCTCGCCGGGTTGGCGCAAGGCGGCCATGGTTTGCGCCAGGTCGCGTTTGGAGTTCTGCGATTTCGCCATGGTCCCGGCGATCAGTCCCAGACTTGCAACGACTGCGACCACCGCGGAACTCACCCAGAGCCGGCGGGCCTGGCCCGACCGGTGCAGCAGCGGTCGGGCGGTATCGGCGATCAGGAATGCGAGGGGCGCAAGCGCAGGAAGAACGTAGCCGACCAGCTTGGATTGAGGAAAGGAAAAGAACAGGACGACGACAAAGAGCCATGACCACATCAGCATCCGGACCGGCAAAGCCAATGCGTCCCGCCAATACGTCCGGGACATGGCGCGGTACAGCCAGGGTGACCAGGGCAGGACGAGAACGGACAGCACGACGGGGTAGAACCAGAACGGCTGGGGGTTGTTGAAACCGGTCCGGGTGTAACGGGTGAACTGCTGGACGATAAAAAAATAATCGAAGAAGGACGGGAAGCGAACCTGCATCGCGATGAACCAGGGTGCCGTGACCGCAAGAAACAGTGCCAATCCCGGCAGCCAGACTAGCCTGCCCATGACCTTCCACCGATGCATGGCTGCAAGCCAGACCAGGATCACGATGGCCGGAATCGCCGCCCCGATCAAACCCTTGGCAAGCACACCAAGAGCTGCCGCCAGGTACGCGACCGCCAGGACACGCCGATGCGGTTGGCCGGCGATGATGCGCAGGGCCGCATCGGCAGCAAGAAGAATCGTGACCGTGATGCAGCCCGCCACCAGCATGTCCAGGTTGGCGAACTGCGCTCCCAGAAAGAACAGGGGCTGCGTCGCCAAGACCAGCACGCTTGCGCGGGCCGCTCCGGCGCCTGACCAGCGCCGGACGAAATGGAAAAGGGAGAGTGTGGCCGCCATCGCGCCCAGCAGGGGCGCCACCCTTGCCGACCATTCGTGCAGGCCGCCGGCCCAGAGGCTGGCCGCCGTGATCCAGTAAAACAGCGGGGGCTTGTGGAAATACGGAAGGCCGTTCAGCTGCGGGGTCAGCCACTCGCCCGAACGCAGCATCTCCCAGGCAACGCCGACATAACGCCCTTCATCGGGCAATGCAAGCACGCGGATCCACGCGGTTGCGGCAAGCCACCCGAACAGCAGCAGGAAGACACCCGCACGGGAATCGTCCGTCCCCTGCTCATTGCGCATCCCCTGCGTCAAAGTCGGCTTCGGGGCGGCTTGGGCTCAACGTCGGTCACGTCGAAAATCTCGCGCCTGTCGGGCCGCACCGGTTGCGCCTGCGTCGCCGCAGTGGCCTGCCCTGCCCTGCGGTACATGCGCTTGAACCCGGCGCGGGGATCGATTCGCACAATGAAAGGACTGACCGGCCAGCCGGTGAGCCGGGCCCACACGTAACGTATGCCCCAGAGCGCGACGGCGAGCATGACGACCGCCGCGAGACTGGCGGCGAAGACGAGGCCGGCAGCAAGCAGGACCAGGCGGAGGAGGAAAGTGAAGAGGGTTGGCATTCGCTTGAAAAAAAGAGGACCGGAGCCTTCGCTGCGGTCCTCTTGCATTATGGGCAAAGAGAAGGATCCCGGCGCAAGGCCGGGACGACAACCCCGCGGCCGATCAGGCTGCGGCTTCTTCCGGCAACGGCTGGGCAGCGCCGAAGTGGAACACGCCCGGCTCGCGCACCGGATCCACGTCGACCGGGATCACGCTCTTGGGCGGGAAGCGCCCTTCGAGAATGAGCTTGGACAGCGGGTTCTCGATCCGCTGCTGGATCGCGCGCTTGAGCGGCCGGGCGCCGAACACCGGGTCGAAGCCGACCTTGGCCAGTTCTTCCAGCGCGGCTGGCGACACCTGCAGCGTCAGGTCCATCTTCGCCATCCGCTGCTCCAGCACCTTGAGCTGGATGGCGGCGATCTGCGCGATCTGGGCCGCATCCAGCGAATGGAACACCACCGTCTCGTCGATGCGGTTCAGGAACTCGGGCCGGAAGTGGTTCTTCAGTTCATCCCAAACCACTTCCTTCACGTCTTCGTAGGGCTTGCCGACCATGGCCTGGATCAGGTGCGAGCCGATGTTGCTCGTCATCACGATCACCGTGTTCTTGAAGTCCACCGTGCGGCCCTGGCCGTCGGTCAGGCGGCCGTCGTCCAGCACCTGCAGCAGCACGTTGAAGACATCGGGATGGGCCTTCTCGACTTCGTCCAGCAGGATCACGCTGTAGGGCTTGCGGCGGACGGCCTCGGTCAGGTAGCCGCCCTCTTCATAGCCGACATAGCCTGGTGGGGCACCAATCAGCCGCGCCACCGAATGCTTCTCCATGAACTCGCTCATGTCGATGCGGATCAGGTGGTCTTCGCTGTCGAACAGGAAGCCCGCCAGCGCCTTGCACAGCTCGGTCTTGCCGACGCCGGTGGGGCCGAGAAACAGGAACGAGCCGGTCGGCCGGTTCGGGTCCGACAGACCGGAGCGCGAGCGCCGGATCGCATTGGAGACCGCGGCGATCGCCTCGTCCTGGCCGACCACGCGGCCGTGCAGCTTGCCCTCCATCACCAGCAGCTTGTCGCGCTCGCCCTGCATCAGCTTGGCCACCGGGATGCCGGTGGCGCGCGCCACCACCTCGGCGATTTCCTCGGCGCCGACCTGGGTGCGCAGCAGCTTGGGCGCGTTGTCCGCGCCCTTTTTGGCTTCGCTGTCCTGCGCCTGCGTGAGGCGCTTCTCCAGTTCGGGCAGCTTGCCGTATTGCAACTCGGCGACCTTGTTGAAGTCGCCCTTGCGGGTGAACTCCTCGATCTGAAAACGGATCCGGTCGATCTCTTCCATGACGTCCCGTGAGCCGAGCGCCTGGGCTTTCTCGGCCTGCCAGATCTCGTCGAGGTCGGAGATTTCCTTCTGCAGCCGCGCGATTTCCTCGGCGATCAGGCCGAACCGCTTTTGCGAAGCTTCATCCTTCTCGCGGCGCACCGCTTCGCGCTCGATCTGCAGCTGGATGAGGCGGCGATCGAGCTTGTCCATCACTTCCGGCTTGGAGTCGCGTTCGATACTGATCTTGCTGGCCGCCTCGTCGATCAGGTCGATCGCCTTGTCGGGCAGGAAACGGTCGGTGATGTAGCGGTGCGACAGTTCGGCCGCGGCGACGATGGCCGGGTCGGTGATCTGCACGCCGTGGTGCAGCTCGTACTTTTCCTTCAGGCCGCGCAGGATGGCGATGGTCGCCTCGACGCTCGGCTCGCCGACCAGGATCTTCTGGAACCGGCGCTCGAGCGCGGCGTCCTTCTCGATGTACTTGCGGTATTCATCCAGCGTGGTGGCGCCGACGCAGTGCAGCTCGCCGCGCGCCAGCGCCGGCTTGAGCATGTTGCCGGCGTCCATCGCGCCTTCCGCCTTGCCGGCGCCAACCATCGTGTGCAGTTCGTCGATGAAGACGATGGTCTGGCCTTCATCCTTGGCCAGTTCGCTCAGCACGGTCTTGAGCCGTTCCTCGAACTCGCCGCGGAACTTGGCGCCGGCCAGCAGCGCCGCCATGTCCAGCGACAGCACCCGCTTGCCCTTGAGCGACTCCGGCACTTCGCCGGCCACGATGCGCTGGGCCAGGCCTTCGACAATCGCGGTCTTGCCGACGCCGGGCTCGCCGATCAGCACCGGGTTGTTCTTGGTGCGGCGCTGGAGCACCTGGATGGCGCGGCGGATCTCGTCGTCGCGGCCGATCACCGGGTCGAGCTTGCCCATGCGGGCGCGCTCGGTCAGGTCCATGCAGTATTTCTTCAGGGCCTCGCGCTGGCCTTCCGACTCGGCGCTGTTCACGCCCTGGCCGCCGCGCACCGCGTCCACCGCGGACTCGAGCGATTTGCGCGACAGGCCGTTCTCGCGCGCAGTCCGGCCGATGTCCTGTTTGGTGTCTGCCAGCGCCAGCAGGAACAGTTCACTGGCGACGAACTGGTCGCCGCGCTTGATCGCCTCTTTCTCGGCGGCCTGCAGCAGCGACACCAGGTCGCGCCCGACCTGCACCTGCTCCTGACCCTGCACCGTGGGCAGCTTCTGGATCGCGGCTTCGCTGCCGGCCAGCAGGCCCGGCACGTTGACACCGGCGCGCTGGAGCATGGCGCGCGGCCCGTCTTCCTGCCGCAGCATCGCCGCCAGCAGGTGAGCGGGCTCGATGTAGCCGTGGTCGTTGCCCAGCGCCAGCGTCTGGGCCTCGCCCAGCGCTTCCTGGAATTTGGTCGTGAGTTTGTCTAAACGCATGTTGAATGCTCCAATGACCATGACAGATTTGGCTTTGCCCCGGCTTTTCAAGGGTCACTCTACGCGCCGCTTGCGGGCTGCGGCTGATTAGAATCAAGCGCGATGAACATTCACCAGCTGTCGGTCACCTACCTGCCCGAGCAGGACCGGATCCTGGCCCGGGTCAACACCACAGCTGGCGAAGAGATGCGGCTGTGGCTGACGCGCCGGCTGATGGTGGGCTTGTGGCCGCTGCTCAGCAAGGAGATGACGGGCCACCTGCTGCGGCTGGAGGCGGCAGCAACCTCGCTCGAGGCCGCCGACGACGGGATGAAGAAGATGCTGGCGGATTTCCGGCGCGACGAGTTCCTGCAGAACGCCGACTTCGACACCCCGTACGAAGAGAACCATCCCAAGCTGCCGCTGGGCGAGGAGCCGCTGCTGGTGACCGACGTCGACGCCTCGCCCCTGCCCACCGGGCGGCTGCGCCTGAGCTTCAACGAGAACCTCGCTGGCAAGGCCGAAGAGGCCCAGCCGCGGCGCTTCCAGATGGAGATGGAGCCGCGCCTGATGCAGGGGCTGCTGCACCTGCTGGAGCAGGCGCTGTCGCAGTCGAACTGGCGCGAGGCTTTCGAACCGGCCGCCGCGACGGAAGACCCGACCCACCCCGGCGATTCGTCCGCCCCGAATCGTCCGCGCTACCTGAACTGAAGGCAGCGCCGGTCACTTCCTCAGCGCAGCCAGCGAAAAACCGGCGACGGTCTTGTACTGGTCCGAGATTTCGCGCAGTGCGTCCTGGCTGATCAGGCTGTCGATACCGCCTTCGATCGGCTGGCCGCCGCTCAGTGCGTCGGCTTTCATGATGATGAAGTCGGGCGGCACGGTGCGGTTGGTCTCGACCACCCGCGCCGTGGGTGCCAGCCGCAAAGCCTCGTACCGCTGCAGCGCCTCGCGCAGGTCGCCGCCCTGGGCCAGCTGGTCGGCCAGCGTGCGGGCATCGATCAGGGCCTGCGCCGAGCCGTTGGAGCCGCGCGGGTACATCGGGTGCGCGGCGTCGCCCAGCAGCGTGAGGCGGCCGAACGTCCAGCGCGGCACCGGGTCCTTGTCCACCATCGGGTACTCGAAGGCCTGGGTCGCGCCGCGGATCAGTTCCGGCACGTCCAGCCAGTCGAAGCGCCAGTCCTTCACGATCTCGATGAAATCGGCGGCGTCGCCCGGGCGGGTCCAGTCGTTCATGGCCGCGCCTTCCCGCCGGATCTCCGCCACCCAGTTGACCAGCTGGCTGCCCTGGCCGTCGACGTTGTCCGCGATTGGGTAGATCACCATCTTGCCGGTCTCGATCGAGCCGATCCGGAGGTAGCTCTTGCCGGTGAGGATGGGCTTGTGCACCGTGACGCCGCGCCAGGTGTTGATGCCCGCGAACGCCACTTTTTCGTCGGGATAGAACTGCCGGCGCAGCGCGGAATTGACGCCGTCGCAAGCCACCACCACATCGGCGCGCACCGACGGCAAGGGTTCACCGCTGCCGGTCTGGAAAGCGACCGTCGCGCCGGTTTCATCCTGCTCGATGCCGACGCCGCGGTGATTCAGGTGGACATGGTCGTGGCCCAGCCGCTGGCGCACCGCATGCAGCAGCGCGCGGTGCAGCTTGCCCCGGTGGATGCCGATCTCCGGCACGCTGTAGCCGGCGTGACGACCGCGCGGCTCGCGATAGATGAACTGGCCGTAGCGGTTGAAGAAGACGCTTTCGCGGTTCTCGATGCCGTCGGCCTCCAGCTCGGCCTGCAAGCCCAGCGCCGCCAGTTCGGTCATGGCATGCGGCAGCAGCGTGATGCCGACGCCGATCTCCCGGATCTCGGGCACCGATTCGTAGACGTCGCACGGCAGGCCGCGCTGGTGCAGGCCGAGTGCCAGGGCCAGGCCACCGATGCCGCCGCCGACGATCGCGATTTTCATCCTGGTCCTCAATCTGCCGTGATGTGCTGGGACTTGATCAACGCCGCCCAGCGGTTCGCATCCTGCGCCACCAGTTTGTGGAACTCCTCCGGCGTGCTGCTCGCCGGGTCCATGCCCTGCGTCTGGAATGCAGTGCGGATCTCGGGCAGGGCCAGGATCTCCTTGAGCTCGTGGTTCAGCCGGGCAACGAACTCCGGCGAGCTGCCTGGCGGCGCGAAGATGCCGTACCACATCGCAACGTTGACTTTGCCGGCCTGCGCCTGCGCCAGCGTCGGCACATCCGGCAGCAGGGGGTGGCGCTTGTCGCTGCCCACGCCGAGCGCCACCAGCTTGCCGGCCTTCACGTGCGGCAGGGCGACGTGGATCGGCAGGAACATGGCATCCACCTGGCCGCCCAGCAGGTCGGTGACGGCGCCGGCCGTGCCGCGGTACGGGATGTGAGTCAGGAACACGTCGTTGGTGGCCTTGAACAGCTCCATCGACAAGTGATGCGGCGTGCCGACGCCCGGCGACGCGTAGTTGATGCGACCGGGGCTGGCCTTCGCTGCCTTGATCAGGTCGCTGGCGGTCTGGAAACCGGCTTTCGGATTGGCCACCAGCAGCAGCTGGCCCCAGCCGGTGAGCGACACCGGCACCAGGTCTTTGACCGGGTCGAACGGCAGCTTGGGATAGAGGCTGGCATTCATCACCAAAGTGTTGACGCTCACCAGCACGGTCTGGCCGTCCGGCCTGGCGCGCACCACGGCTTCGGTGCCGATGTTGCCGGAGGCGCCGGCGCGGTTGTCGACCACCACTTGCCGACCCAGCCGCTCGCCCAGCTTCGGGCCGACGGTGCGGGCGATCAGGTCGATCCCGGTGCCGGGAGTGAAGGGGACGATCAGGCGCAATGGCGCCTGGGTCGTGGCCGGCACCGGCGAAACGGACTGGGCCGCGGCGCCCAAAGCGGAGATCGTGCAGACAGCGAGCAGAGCCGTCGTGCGGATTTTCTGGAGCATGGGAAAGCACGTCATCGTATGCATGCTAACTATTATCGCGAGCACCCGCCAGGGCACAATCCATGAATTCCCTCAACGCACCGACCAGCAGCCTTGCCTCATCCTTCGACACTGCCGAGCCTGTCGCGGCTGTACGCCCGCCCTGGCTTCCTGTTGCGAAGGGCGCACCAGATTTCCTCCGCGGTGTTCGAAGACGAATGTCGCGAGGCCGGCCTCACGCCGGCCCAGTTCGGTGTGCTCACGGTGCTGAGCGCGCAGCCCGGCATGGGCCAGTCGAGCTTGGCGCGGGCCCTGGGATTCGACAAGGTGACGGTGCTGCGGGTGCTGCGCGGGCTGGAAAGCCGAGGGCTGGTGGCGCGCTCGCCGGCGCCGGACAACAGGCGCAACGTCTGCGCTTGCCTGACGCCTGCCGGCGTCGAGCTGCTGGCCCGGGCGCAAAGGCCGGCCGAAGCCGCCTACAAGCGGCTGCTGGCGCCGCTGGACGCGCAGCAGCAGGGCCAGTTGCTGCAACTGCTGCAGCTGCTCACCGGCGAGCTGGAAAGAGACGCCCGCGCCGCTTTCGTTCCGCCCGCACCGCCCTAGGGCCTGGTCCCGCTGGCCTGGGCGGCGAGTTGCCGCTTGCCCATCTGCCACAGCAGGAAACTGTAGGTGTCGGCGCCGATCGAGCGCATTTGCGCCGGTGTGCTGCCGACGCCGTGGCCGGCCTGCGCGTCCACCCGCAACAGCACCGGCCGGCCGCTGCTGGTGGCGGCCTGCATCCGGGCGGCGGTCTTGGCGCTGTTCCAGGCGTCCACCCGCGGATCGTTCAGGCCGTGCACGAACATCACCGCAGGATACGGCGTGCCGTCCTTGACCTGGTGGTAGGTGCTCATCTCCAGCAAGCCCTTGAAGCCCGCAGCGTCCTTGACGGTGCCGAATTCCGAAATGTTGGTGACGCCGTTGGCCGTGTCCTCGCCCCGGATCGCGTCCAGCATGCCGACGTGGATCACGGCGGCGGCGAACAGCTGCGGCGCCGCGGTGATCGCGCGGCCGGCGAACACGCCGCCGGCACTGCCGCCCATGATCGCCAGCGTGGCCGGCGACGCATAGCCTTGCTCCACCAGCAACTGGCCGCAGGCGATCGCATCCTTCCAGGTGTTGGGCTTGTCCAGCTTGCTGCCGGCCATGCGCCAGGCGTCGCCATAGACGCCGCTGCCGCGCACGTTGGCCACCGCCACCACGCCGCCTTGCTCCAGCCAGACCAAGCTGCCGGGGCGAAAGCTCGCGGTCTCGCTGATGCCGTATGAGCCGTAGCCGACCAGCAGCGTGGGATTGCTGCCGTCGAGCTTGAGGCCCTTGCGGTGCAGGATGGTCATGGGGACCAGCGCGCCGTCGTGGCTGCGCACCATCACGTCACGCACCACCACGTCCGGCAGGCCGGCTGGCGCCGCCGTCTCAAACTGCGGCAGCACTGCGATGCGTTGGCGCTGCAACAGGTAGCCGCGTCCCGGCTGGCTCCAGCCCTCCAGCGAGACGATGAAATCGGCATGCGCATGGGCCCGGTCGTCGGCAATGCGGGCGGCGCCGGGGAACGGCAGCGCAATCGGCTGGCCGGTGCTGTTACCGGGCGCGTGGCTGCGCAGGCCGATGGTGGCGCCGGTGCGCACCCGCGCCAGCAGCCGGCCGCGGCCTAGCGCAAAGCCTTCGAGCATGCCGTCGGCCGGCGCCGCGGCGACGACACGGGCGTGGCGCAGCTCGGGTCGGCGCAGGTCGAGCGCCATGATCCGAAAGCGCGGTGCCTGCACCTTGGTGCGGTAGTACAGGTCGTTGCCCAGCAGCTCGAGGTCCACCAGGTGGTCGTCGAAGCCCGCGATCCGGCGCCAGGGGACGCTGCCGCCGGCGACCAGGGCGGCGAGCGGGGCCATGAAGACCGGCCCCTCGTTCTGGGTGGTGTCGTTGGCGGCCGCGACGACCCAGGGGCTGCCGGGCGTGAACAGCAGGCGGCCGTTGTCCAGTCGCTGCAGGCCCAGGTCACGGTTGACCAGCGGACCGAAGACGGCCCGCGCCTGTTCCGGGCGGTCGCCCACCTTCAGCAGCATCACCGCGCTGTCCAGATAGGTTTCGCTGGCCGCGTCTTCCGCGCTCAACTGCCGCAACTGGTTGAACGCCACGGTGCGGCTGTCCGGCAACCAGCTCACTCCGCCATCGGGGACACGCGGGACCGGCTCGCCGACCTGCTGGCCGCTGCGCACATCCACCACATACAACGACGCGTCCTCGGAACCGCCGGCGGACATCCCGTAGGCGACGTAACGCCCGTCCCACGACGGCACGTACCAGTTGATGGCGTGCGGCACGCCCTTGCGCTGCGCCTGCCGGTCGGGATCGACCAGGATTTTCTCGGCGCCGGCCACGCCGTCGCGCACCGCAAGCTTCACTTGCCGGTCGTTGCGGCCGCGCAGCAGGTAGAACAGCTTGCTGCCCGCCACGCGGGTGAGCTCGAAGCGCCGGTCGCCCAGGCCCCGCTCCAGTTCGGCCAGCCGCTGCTCCAGCTGCGCGCGGCCTTCGATGCGATCGAGCGTCGCCCGGGCCCAGCCGCCCTGCTCCAGGATCCACGACCTCACTTGCGGGTCGGCCAGGTTCTCCATGTACCGGTACGGGTCGTGCACCGCGACGCCATGCATGGTGTCGACCTGGTCGCGCACCGGCGCGCCCGGCGGTGGGGACTGCGCCAGGGCGACGGCCCAGGGCAGCGCCAGGAGGAAAAATGCGCCCCAGCGGCGCGATGTGGCGTGATTCAAGTCCGTCTCTCCCGCTATCGGTTCACCGATGTGATCCCCCAGCGCGCCAGCGCGGCATCGTCGCTCACGCGCGCATCGACCCATTGGGCGCCCCGCGGCGTCTGTTCCTTCTTCCAGAAAGGCGCCTGGGTCTTGAGGTAATCCATCAGGAATTCGCAGGCTTGGAAACTCTGGCCGCGGTGCGCGGACGTCACGGCCACCAGCACGATCTGGTCGGTCGGCTGCAGCAGGCCGACGCGGTGCACCACGCGCGCACCATGAATGTCGAAGCGCCGCTGCGCCTCGTCGATCATCGCCTCGATCGATTTTTCCGTCATGCCCTGGTAGTGCTCCAGCTCCATGGTGCTCACCGACACGCCGTCGCTGCGGTCGCGCACCGTGCCGATGAAGCTGCAAACCGCGCCTACCCGCGCATCGCCGGCACGCAGTGCGGCGATCTCCTGGGCGACGTCGAAGTCGGCAGTCTGGATGACGACGCGGGGGAGCATGGTCAGCCGCCGGTCACCGGCGGAAAGAATGCGACCTCGCAGCCCTCGGACAGCGCCACCGACTCGTCGCTCATGACCTGGTTCAGCGCCGCGCGCACGGCCTTGCCACGCGCCAGGCTGGCGCCCTGGGCGCCGCCCCGGGCGATCAATTCGTCGCGCAATGCGGCGATGCTCGCGGCACCGGTCTCGACGCTCTCGCTGCCCCGGCCCAGCGCCTCGCGGATCGATGCAAAGTACTTCACCGTCACCTTCATTGCAGCAGCTCCGCCAGCGGAAGGAAGCGCACGGCATCGCCGCGGCCGATGGCGTGGCCGGGCGGGTTGTCGACCAGACCGTCGGCCCAGCTGGCCGAGGTCAGCACGCCGGAGCTCTGGTTGGGGAACAGATCGAGCCCGCCGTCGGCATTGCGCCGCACCCGCAGGAACTCG
>JACMQP010000313.1 GCA_014376915.1 Ramlibacter sp. | reverse complement strand
GCAGGCGAAGGCGATCCGGCGAATGCCGATCCGGTGTTCCGCTTCGGCGAGGTCGAAATCGACCGGCAGGCAAGGCTGGTGCGGCGCGCCGGCGCCGAAGTGCATCTGACGCCGATCGAGTACCGGTTGCTGTCGGTGCTGGTTGCCAACGTCGGTCGCGTGCTCACCCACCGGCAGCTGCTGCGCGAGGTCTGGGGCCCTGCGCAATCCGCCCAGAATCACTATCTGCGCATCTACATGGCGCACCTGCGGCAGAAGCTGGAACGCGACCCGGCGCAGCCGCGTCACTTCCTGACCGAAACGGCGGTCGGCTACCGGCTGGTGGTCGATGCCGACTGGCCCCGATGAGCGCGGACGCTGGCACCGGCCGCGCGCCGCCAGGCAACCGGGACTGGCTGCTGGCGCTGGCGCTGCTGGCGGCCGCCAGCGTGGCCGGCTTCGTCCTCGACCGGTATGTCTCGCTGACCAGCCAGGCCATGCTGTACGTGCTGGCGGTGGTGATCGCCTCCTACCGGCTGCCCCGGGTGCTGTCCATCGGGTCGGCCTTCGCCGCCGTCATCGCTTTCAACTTCTTCTTCGTGCCGCCCCGGTGGACGTTCGAGGTCGCGAGCCGGGAGCACCTGCTCACGCTGGGCACCATGCTGGTGGTGGCCGTTGTCATCAACCACCTCGCGGCATCCCTGCGGCGCGAGACCGCCACTGCCCGCCTGAACGAACGACGGGCCCACCACTTGCAGCAACTGGCCAGCCACCTGGCGGCCGCCACCGCCCCCGCGGCAATCCTGGCGGGTGCGCAGCAGGCGCTGGACGCTGCCTTTCCCGGGCCCTGCGTGGTTGCGGTCCTCGACGAGCGGGGCGAACTTGTGCTGGACGACGCGGCATCGGCGCTGCGCGACGGCATGCTGTGCTGCATGCACGAGGCGGCCGTCCTGGGCCCGGGGACCGGCCGCTGGCCGGGCCTGGCCGCGTGGTACCTGCCGCTGGGCGACAAGGGCGCCATCAACGGCGTGACCTGCATCCAGAACGTCATGGCAGCGGACAACGGCGGGCGTGAGCACGCGCAAGCCCTGTGCACCGTAACGGCGCAGGCCCTGCTGCGCCTGAAGTTGACCGGGGCCATGCAGCGTGCGCGCGAGGAAGCGCAGCGCCAGCACCTGCAGAGCACCTTCCTGGCGGCCATCTCGCACGACCTGCGGACGCCGCTGGCCGCCATCGTGGGAGCGGCCTCGGCGCTGCAGACCCAGCGCGACAAGCTCGGCGTCGCGCAACAGGAGCGCCTGCTGGCCAGCATCGCCAGCGAGGCGAACTACCTGTCGACGCTCACCGAGAACACCCTGCAACTGGTGCGGCTGGGCAGCTCCGGCGAGCTGCAGCGGGACTGGGAATCGATCGAGGAGGTCGTCGGCGCCGTGCTGGGCCGGGTCCGCCGGCGCGACCCGGCGCGGCGCATCCGCTCCAGCGTGCCGGCCGGGCTGCCGCTGATCCGGGCCGACCCGGTGCTGCTGGCGCAGTTGCTGGAGAACCTGCTGGACAACGCGCTCAAGTACAGCGACCAGGCGATCGATCTCGCGGTCGCCCTCGCCGGCGGCGAGCTGCGCGTCTGCGTGAAGGACCGCGGCCCCGGCGTTCCCGAGGCGCAGCAGCAGGAGATCTTCGAGCCCTACCGGCGCAACGATCGCTCCGGCCAGCGCGGCGCCGGCCTGGGCCTGGCACTGTGCAAGGCAATCGCCATCGCCCACGGCGGCGCGCTGACGCTGCGGCGGCGCGATGCCGGCGGCAGCAGTTTCCGGCTCGCGCTGCCGGTGGATCCGCAGCAACCCGCGCGGGGTCCGCAATGAGCCTGCGCGTGCTGGTGGTGGAGGACGACCGCGAGATCCGTTCGCTGATGCAGTCCTCGCTGGCCGTGGAAGGCTTCGAGGTGCAAACCGCCGTCTCGGTCAGCGAGGCGAAGGCGCTGCTGCAGCACTTGACGCCCGACGTGCTGCTGCTGGACCTGGGGCTGCCGGACGGCGACGGTATCGACCTCGTGCGTGAGGTGCGCAAGCGCCAGACGCTTCCCATCCTCGTGGTGTCGGCGCGGCACCAGGAAGCGCAGAAGATCGCGCTGCTCGACGCCGGCGCCGACGACTACCTCACCAAGCCCTTCAGCGTCGCCGAACTGCTGGCCCGCATTCGCGTGGCGCTGCGGCACCGGGGCACCGCGCTGGCGCCGGCCTCGACCTTGCACGACGTCGGCGACCTGCGGGTGGACCTGAACCTGCGGCTGGTGCAGGTCCAGGGCACGCGGGTGCACCTGACGCCCACCGAGTACAAGCTGCTGGCCCGCCTGGTGCGCAGCGCCGGCCGCGTCGTCACGCACCGCCAGCTGCTCACCGACGTCTGGGGCCCGGATTTCAACGCGCATACCCATTACCTGCGCCTTTACATGGGCCAGCTGCGCGCCAAGATCGAGACCGACCCGGCCGAACCGCGGCACCTGCTGACCGAGGCCGGCGTCGGCTACCGGCTGGCGGCCGAATAGCGGACCCGCCGCGTCCTTATGTTTTCCTGATGCGCCGGGGCGCAAACTACGGCCTGTCCAAATCCAGCGGAAACACGATGACTCCAGTTCCAGAGCGCGAGGGCCGCGCCGCCCTGACCATCGGCGCCCTCGGCGTGGTCTATGGCGACATCGGCACCAGTCCGCTGTACACCATGAAAGAGGTGTTCAACCCCGAAATCGGCATTCCGCTGGACGCGGCGCACCTCGTCGGCGCGGTCTCGGTGATCTTCTGGGGCCTGATGCTGGTGGTCACGCTCAAGTACGTGCTGCTGATCCTGCGCGCCGACAACCGCGGCGAAGGCGGCATCATGGCCCTGACGGCGCTGGCGTCGAAAGCGGCCGGCAGCACCCCTGGGCGGAAGCTCGCCTTGCTGATGGTGGGCGTGCTGGGGGCGGCCCTGTTCTACGGCGACAGCATCATCACGCCGGCCATTTCCGTGCTCAGCGCGGTGGAGGGGATCGAAGGCGTCACGCCGGCCCTCAAGCCGTTCGTGGTTCCGGTGTCGATCGCCATCCTGATCGGACTGTTCGCGGTGCAGCGCTTCGGCACCAGTCTGGTCGGCAAGCTGTTCGGTCCTGTCATCGCAGTCTGGTTCGTGGTGCTGGGCGGCACCGGCATCGTCGAGATCCTCCAGCAGCCGGCCATCCTGGCGGCCCTGAACCCGCTGGAAGGACTGGCCTTCATGCGGGCGCAGGGCTGGCACGCGTTCGTCGTGCTCGGCGCCATCGTGCTGGCGTTCACCGGCGCCGAAGCTCTGTACGCGGACCTGGGGCACTTCGGCAAGCGACCGATCCAGTGGGCGTGGGCGGGCATGGTCCTGCCCAGCCTGGCGCTCAACTACATGGGGCAGGGGGCGCTGCTGATGCGCGACCCGTCGGCGCTGGCCAACCCGTTCTTTCGCATGTTCCCGGCGTCGTGGCTGATCCCCGCCGTGGTGCTGGCCACAATTGCCACGGTGATTGCCTCGCAAGCCGTGATCACCGGCGCCTATTCGATGACCAAACAGGCGGTGCAACTCGGATTGTTGCCGCGGATGGAGGTGCTCTACACGTCGGCCAAGGAGGTCGGCCAGATCTACGTGCCGCTGGTGAACTGGCTGCTGCTGGCGGCGGTGTTGCTGGCGGTGATCGGCTTCGGCAGTTCGTC
>JACMQP010000312.1 GCA_014376915.1 Ramlibacter sp. | reverse complement strand
GGCCGCATGTCGCCCTGGGCGACGACACGGCTCATGTGCTCTTCCGGGCTCGCTTTCAACCAGACGCAGTAGAAGCGGCTTTGCAGCAGGTCGAACGTCTCGCGCTCGCTGACGATGCTGCCACCGGTGGTCATGACGACCCCATCCGCGTGGTCTTCGGCGATCCGGAACAACGCCCGGCGCTCGTAGCGGCGGTAGCCGGCCTGTCCGTGCAGCAGCAGGATCTCGTTCATGCTGGTGCCGGCTTCGCGCTCGATCTCGCGGGCCAGTTCGACGAAGGGCACGCCACGGTGCGTCGCGAGCTGGGCCCCGAGGGTCGACTTGCCGGCGCCGCGCAACCCGAGGAGTGCGATGCGCTGTTCGCGGCCCTGGGCGTCGTCCAGCCCGAAGGTGCCGGCCAGCAGTGTGTAAGCCTGGTCGAGCTGGTTATCGTCGAGCCTCCCGAGCAGCGCCTGGTTCCGCATCAGCGCCGACCGCGGCGCGTCCTGCAGCAGTTCGAGGATGGTGATGTTGAGGGCCCGCGCCGCCGCTTCCAGCGAGTTGATCGACACATTGCCCTTGCCACCCTCGACGTCCGCGAGGAAGCGCTCCGACAGGCCCGAGTCCTCCGCCAGCTGCTTGCGCGTCATGCCCCGGCGCGCGCGCCAGGCACGAACCCGCCCACCGAGCTCGCTCAAAGTGACATTCGCATCGTTTTCTGCCTGGGCCTGCATGGGGGGAAGTGGTTTTTCGGGCAATAGTTTGCGCTGGATCAAGATTGCAGTATGCTTCCTACCACCTTCAAGTCAAGCAGTTTATTGCACTCCCTCATCCCGTCCATCCGGAGACTCACGAATGAAGCTCAAGATTCTTGTCGGCACCATGACCAGCACCGCTGACTATGCGGCACAGGCGATCCAGATGGATTGCGCCGATCTGGTCGACGAGATCGAGGTGCTTCTAATGGATGGGCAGGACATCAGCGTCTTTGACGAAGATGCACTTTATCTCATCTGCAGTTCGACGTACGGCGCGGGCGATGTCCCGGACAACGCCCGCGCGCTGTATGAATCGCTCGACGCCCAACCCAAGTACCTGGGCCACGTGCGTTACGGCGTCATCGCGCTCGGCGACCGCACCTACCTGCAGACCTTCTGCTTCGGCGGCAAGAAATTCGACGAACGCCTGCAGGGGCTGGGCGCCCAGCGCATCGGCGAGGTCTGGTGCCACGATGCCAGCGCCGGGACGATGCCGGAGACTGAAGCCACGGCCTGGTGCCGCGACTGGCTGGTGCAGGCGCTGCAGACCTCGCCCACCGCCTGAAAATCGGCATCCGGCCGCGACGGATTCGCGAAGGACGCAAAAGTGAAAAGCAAGAACAAGACAACAAGGGAATCCTGGTGCAATTGAGCGTCGCCGATCATCGCGCCACGCCGCCGCTGGTGGAGATCCCGCGCGACTACAACGCAGCGCACGACCTGCTCGAACGCAATGTCTCCCGCGCAGCGAAGGTGGCGTACATCGACGCGGCCAGCGGCGCGCAGCTCAGTTACGGCCAGCTCGCCGAGCAGTCGCACCGCTTTGCCAATGCCTTGCGCGGCCACGGCTTCGCACCGGAGAGCCGCATCCTGCTGGCCATGCTCGACACGCTCGAATGGCCGGTTGTGTTTCTCGGTTGCATCCTGGCCGGCGTGGTGCCGGTGGCGGCCAACACGCTGCTCACCGCGAAGGACTTCGAGTTCATGCTGCGCGACTCGCGCGCCCAGGGCCTGGTGGTGTCGGCCCCGCTCTGGCCCGCATTCAGGGACGTCATCGGCGACATCGACTCGCTGGAAACCGTGATCGTCGC
>JACMQP010000311.1 GCA_014376915.1 Ramlibacter sp. | reverse complement strand
TGGCGTGGCTGCACATGGCCAGACAAGACGACGCGGGCGCCAGCCGGCACATCGAGGCCGGCCTGCGTTGGGCCAGCAAGATCGAGGACGCCGTCAGACGCTCCGAGACCGAGGGCCAGTTGCTGACCTTGTCGGGGGTGGTCGCGATCAGGCTGTCCCACCTGGAAGAGGCGCGCCGCACGCTGATGGCGGTGCTGTCGCGCGGCGAAGCGCTGGGCGCGCCTCGCTTGCAGCTGGAGGCGCTGGACAACCTCGCGGACATTGCCAGCAAACTTGGACAGTGGAACGACACGGCCGCCTGGGGCGAACGCATGCTCGCGCTGTCTGATTCCATTGGCTCCGCGGGAGACGTCGCCAGGGCCCATTTGCGTCGGGCTGAAGCCGCCGAAGCGCGGGGTGACACGGCATCGGCGATACGCTGGCACGAACAGGATCTTGTCATCCACCGCGCCACAGCCGACCGGCGCATGGAGGCGATCACGCTGCGGTTCCTGGCCGGCTTGAATCTCAGGCAGGGCGATGCACGGACCGCCCTGCAATGCAGCCTTGATTCGCAGGCGCTGCATCTGGACTTGAACGAACCACTCGAAGCCTGCTTGGCGGCAGCCATCGCAGCGCATTGCCAGTTCCACCTGGGCCAGCCCGCGGCAGCGCTGGAAGGGCTTGACGCCGTCCTGGTCCGTTTGCGGGGCGAAATGGCCGAGTACCCCGCCAACGAGACCATCGCGCTGCGCTGGCGCTGCCACCAGGTGCTGCAAGCCCTGAGCGACGAGCGTGCTGCGCCCATGCTGAAACAACTGCACGCCGACGTGCAGGCCACGGCTGCTGAAAGAACCGACGCCGCCGACCGCGAGCGTCTGATCCAGACCATTCCGGACTTCCGCGACATCGTGGCGGCCTATGCAGGGCGCGGCGGGCAGGGCAGCGCCCCCTGAACCGGTGCATCACGGCACCACGCTGTTCGACGGCGTGAGTCCGCCAATCCATCCTCGCAGCCATCCGGGGGACGTTCACTATTGAACCGTCCTGCGCCGATCGTGGCTTGCGCTGCCAACATGCGTTCACCGCTGCAGACGGCCACTCCGGCCACAGCGGAGTCACCGTGTTCAACAAATCGCTTCAGGAGGTTTCGCCATGTCCAACGCCGCGTTCAAGCTCATTCCTGCCGTCTTGCTGGTGCTGGGTTTCCACGCACCGGTGGCCTTGGCGCAGTCGGTGAAGTCAGCTCGATCGGCGCCACCGGCACCGTCCGTTCCATCGGCGCTCAGCGTGGCCGAGCGCCTGCACTCCAACGCCCTGGAATCTTTCCGGCAGGCGCGCTTCCCCGAGGCTTACGGCAGGTTCATCGCGCTGGCCGATGCTGGGCATGCGCCCGCGGCCGAGTTGGCGCTGTGGATGTACCTGCACGGCCCGTCGGTGTTCGGCAGGGAGTGGGACAGCTCCCAGGAACAGCTGACGGCCTGGGCCAAGCTGGCCGGCCAATCGGCACCGACCCTGGTGGCAAGCAGCTACTCCAGAACCGTGTCACCTGTCGCGAGCCTGACCCGCTGACGCCGCCGGGAGGTGGGAGGCGACTGCCCCCCGCGCAGACGGATGTGACCCTGGGTGTGCCGCGACCGTCGGACAGTTGAACCACGACCAAAGGGATCTGGAGGGTCTGGACGGTCTGGACGGTCTGAAGAATGGCGTGCTGACGGCATCCCGGCGAAACGGGTTTGCCGGGCTGTGCGTTGCACCCGGCACCCGGCACCCGGCATCGGTGCAGGGTCGCCGCGTCAAGCGGTGAATGCGTGGAGCGGATGGCTTGGTTCGAGCACCTAACATCCTGGGTGACCCGCGATCTGCGGCAAGCCCCTGAAAGCTCCCGTTTCGATGTCCACCTTGTCCGACCACGCAGAGCCCCTGCGTTCGACTCCCCTTTGGCGCGAGCTGTGGGCCGGCATGGCGGGCATGTTCATCAGCTTGGCTCCTGTGCTGACCATGGGCCTGCTGGCCTTTGCCGCGCTGGGCCCGCAGGCGGCGGGTTTCGGCATACCCGCGTCGCTGGTGTCCACTGTGGTGGGTGGCGCCGTCTTCGCTTGGCTGTCGCGCTCGCCGATGCCGGCTGGCGGGCCCTCCGCAGGGCCGGTGCTGGTGCTGGGCACCGTGGTGGCGCGTGTCGCAGCCGACCCGGCGTTTGCGGTCGGCGACCCGGCGGCGGTTGCCGAACTGCTGGCCCTGGTGGCAGTGGCCGTCATCGTCATGGGCGCGAGCCAGATTGCGCTCGGGCTGTCCGGGCTGGTGAGGTTCGCCAAGTTCGTGCCGCAGCCGGTGCTGGCCGGCTTCATGAACGGCGTGGCGCTGCTGGCCTTGCTGACGTTGCTGCCCTTGATGGTCGGTTGGCCGGTGGGTGCCTTGCAGCACCTGGGCTGGGCGGCCATGCCGGCGGCGCAGCCCGCCACAGTGGCGGTGGGCCTGTTCACGGTGGCCGTCATGGTGGGCCTGCCGCGCTTGAACCGCCGGTTGCCCGCCACCTTGATCGGCCTGCTGGCCGGCTGTGGCGCCTATGCACTGTTGCACGTGCTGGCGCCGCAATGGTCGCTGGGGCCGCTGACCGGCGCGCTGCCGAAGGCTTGGCCGCAACTTAACTGGCTGACTCCCTTCTCCAACGGGGTGGGTGATCCGCTGCTGCAGCGGCACCTGGTCGCTGCGCTGGCCGCAGGCGCGGTGATGGCGCTGCTGGGCACGCTGGAATTGGTGCTCAACAGCCTGGCCCTGGACCAAGCCTGCCACACGCGCACCGACCCGCGGCGTGAGGTGCTGGCGCTGGGCGTGGCGAACGTGGCCTCTGGGATAGTGGGCGGCTTGCCTCTGCTGCTGCTGCGCCCGCGCGCACTTCACATGCTGGAAGTGGGTGGCCGGTCGCGTGCGGCGCTGTTCATCTGCTGCGGTCTTTTCGCGCTGCTGGGCTTGGTGGCCGTGCAACTGCTGGCGCTGCTGCCCCAGGTGGTGCTGGCGGGGGCGATGGTCATCATCTACCTGATCTCCATCGATCGATGGTCGCTGGACCTGGCGATGCAGTGGTGGCGCGGCCGGCGCGAGGGCGACGTGCAGCTTGCACTGCTGGTGGTGGCGCTGGTCTGCGGTGTCACCCTGGCGCTGGGCTTCCCGGCCGCCGTGGCCGCCGGCGCGGTGCTGTCGATGCTGCTGTTCATCCGCAGCATGAACCGGTCGCTGGTGCGCAACCGCTACACGGGCGACGCGCTGCCTTCGCGTCGCATCTACGCTGCGGCCGACGAGGCGCGGCTGGGCACGCTGCGTGCGCGCGTCACCGTGCTGGAGCTGGAAGGCGCGCTGTTCTTCGGCAGTGCCGACCGCATTGCCGAGCTGCCCGATGAACTGGACGCCAGTTACCACACGCTGGTGCTTGACTTTCGCCGCGTGAGCCTGATCGATGCTTCGGGCGCGGTGGTGCTGCAGCAGCTGAGCCGGCGCCTGGACGAACGCGGAGTGGCGCTGCTGCTGGCCGGCGTCAGCGTGGACAACCGCCACGGCAGCGTGCTGGCGCAGTTTGTCGGCCCGCGCTTTGCTGCCGACCACGGCACGCCCGACATCGACCAAGCCATGGAGCGGGCCGAGCTGGCCCTGCTGGCGCAGGCTGGGCACGAGCCGCTTCGCGAGGTCGTGCCTATCGATCAGGTCAGCCTGATGGACGGGCTGGATGCCGCCCAGCGCGCGCGCCTGGCAGCCTGTCTGGAGCCCCGGCGCCTGACACCGGGCGAGTGCCTGTTCCGCCAGGGCGACCCCGGCGACCGGCTGTACGTCATCACCTCGGGTTCGATTGACGTGCTCAGTGCCCTGGTGCCTGGCAGCACGGCGCTGCGGCAACGTTACGTGAGCCTGTCACCCGGCATGATGCTGGGCGAAACCGCCATGCTCGACGGCGGCGGGCGCAGCGGTGAGGCCATGGCCGTGGGCGACACCGAGGTCCATTCGCTGGA
>JACMQP010000310.1 GCA_014376915.1 Ramlibacter sp. | reverse complement strand
GCGCAACCTCGTCAACGTGCTCATCGTCGAGCCACGTTACGCCGATCCGCTGTCGCTGGTGCACTACAAGAAGGTGCTGGTCACCAAGGGCGCCGTCGACAAGCTCAAGGAGATGTTCGCATGAGCACCCCGACGAAATACGACGAAGGACGCCTGATGCAGGTGCTGGTCGCTCCCATCGTGTCCGAGAAGGCCACGATGATCGCGGACAAGAGCAATGCCATCACGTTCAAGGTGCTGCAGAACGCCACCAAGCCGGAAATAAAGGCCGCCGTTGAACTGATGTTCAAGGTCGAGGTTAAGGGCGTTTCCGTGGTCAACATCAAGGGCAAGACCAAGCGCTTTGGCAAGTCCATCGGCCGCCGCGACAACATTCGCAAGGCCTATGTGACGCTGAAGCCGGGCCAAGAGCTGAACCTCGCAGGGGAGGCCGCTTAAGCGCGCAATACATCATGACAGTCATCAAGATGAAACCCACTTCACCAGGCCAGCGCGGCATGGTGAAGATCTCGCGGGACCACCTCCACAAGGGTGAGCCCTATGCACCGCTGCTGGAGCCCCAGTTCCAGAAGTCGGGCCGCAACAACAACGGCCACATCACCACCCGTCACAAGGGCGGTGGTCACAAGCATCATTACCGCGTTGTCGACTTCGTTCGCAACAAGGACGGCATCCCGGCCAAGGTGGAGCGCATTGAGTACGACCCGAACCGCACGGCCCACATCGCACTGGTGTGCTATGCCGACGGCGAACGTCGCTACATCATCGCCCCGCGTGGCCTGGAAGTCGGCGCGTCGCTGCTGTCTGGCGCCGAGGCCCCGATCCGGGCCGGCAACACCCTGCCGGTGCGCAACATCCCGGTCGGCTCCACGATCCACTGCATCGAACTCAAGCCCGGCAAGGGCGCCCAGATCGCCCGCTCGGCCGGTACCTCCGCGACCCTGCTGGCGCGCGAAGGCACCTACGCCCAGGTCCGCATGCGCTCGGGTGAGGTCCGCCGGATCCACATCGAGTGCCGCGCGACCATCGGTGAAGTCGCCAACGAAGAACACAGCCTGCGCCAGCTCGGCAAGGCCGGCGTCAAGCGCTGGATGGGCATCCGCCCGACCGTGCGCGGCGTGGTGATGAACCCGGTCGACCACCCTCACGGTGGCGGCGAAGGCAAGACCGGCGAAGGCCGCCACCCTGTCGACCCGTGGGGCAATCTGACCAAGGGTTACAGGACCCGCAACAACAAGCGCACGCAGGTCATGATCGTGTCGCGTCGCAAGAAGTAAGGGTAGCCAATGACTCGCTCACTCAAAAAGGGTCCCTTCGTTGACCACCACCTGGTGGCCAAGGCCGACCGGGCCGTGACGACCAAGGACAAGAAACCGATCAAGACCTGGTCGCGCCGCTCCATGATCCTGCCCGAATTCATCGGGCTGACGATCGCCGTGCACAACGGCAAGCAGCACGTGCCGGTCTACATCACCGACCAGATGGTGGGCCACAAGCTCGGCGAATTCGCCCTGACGCGCACCTTCAAGGGTCACCCGGCGGACAAAAAAGTCCAGAAGAAATAAGGAAAGACCATGGAAACACGTGCAGTCCTCAGGGGTGTCCGTCTGTCGGTCGACAAGGGCCGGCTCGTCGCCGATCTGATCCGCGGCAAAAAGGTGGATCAGGCCCTCAACGTCCTGGAATTCACCCAGAAGAAAGCGGCCGTGATCATCAAGAAGGTTCTTGAGTCCGCGATCGCCAATGCCGAACACAACGACGGCGCCGACATCGACGAACTGAAGGTCAAGACCATCTACGTCGAGCAGGGCGCGTCGCTCAAGCGTTTCACCGCGCGCGCCAAAGGCCGCGGCAATCGCATCGTCAAGCCCACGTGCCACGTGTACTTGACCGTCGGCAACTAACAGTCAGGCAAGAAAAATGGGACAAAAAATCCACCCAACCGGCTTTCGCCTGTCGGTGAGCCGCAACTGGGCCAGCCGCTGGTATGCCAATAACCGTGACTTCGCCGGGATGCTGGCCGAAGACATCAAGGTACGCGAGTACCTCAAGACCAAGCTCAAGAATGCGGCCGTGTCGCGTATCCTGATCGAGCGTCCCGCCAAGAATGCCCGCATCACCATCTTCTCGGCCCGTCCGGGCGTGGTGATCGGCAAGAAGGGTGAAGACATCGAAGCGCTCAAGAAAGAACTGGGCAAGCGCCTGGGCGTGCCGGTCGCAGTGAATATCGAGGAAGTGCGCAAGCCCGAGATCGATGCCAAGCTGATCGCCGACAGCATCACCCAGCAGCTGGAAAAGCGCATCATGTTCCGCCGGGCCATGAAGCGAGCCATGCAGAACGCGATGCGCCTGGGCGCCCAGGGCATCAAGATCATGTCGTCGGGCCGCCTCAACGGCATCGAAATTGCGCGCTGCGAGTGGTATCGCGAAGGGCGCGTGCCGCTTCACACCCTGCGCGCGGACATCGACTATGGTTTCTCGGAAGCCAAGACCACTTACGGAGTGATCGGAGTGAAGGTCTGGGTCTACAAGGGCGACACGCTCGGGCGCAATGATGCGCCGGCAGTGGATACCCCGCGTCCCGACGACGAACGCCGTCCGCGCGGTCCGCGTCGCGATGCCCGCCCGGGCGACCGCCCGACGGGTGACCGCCGTGGTGCCGCTCCCCGCCGTCCCGCAGCTGGCGCGGGCAATGTTGCGCCGGCCGACGGCAGCGACAAGCCCGCCGAAGCAACCCCAGGTGCAGAAGCACCGAAAGCTACCGTTAAGCGTGTCCGCAAGGCAGCCACGCCAGCCGCTCCCGCGGCTGACGGTAAAGGAGAATAAACATGCTGCAACCCGCTCGTCGCAAATACCGCAAAGAGCAGAAGGGCCGTAACACCGGCATCGCCACCCGGGGCAACTCGGTGGCCTTCGGTGACTTCGGCCTGAAGTGCACGGACCGTGGCCGTCTGACGGCTCGCCAGATCGAAGCCGCGCGCCGCGCGATTTCACGTCACGTCAAGCGTGGCGGCCGGATCTGGATCCGTGTATTCCCCGACAAGCCGATTTCCCATAAGCCTGCCGAAGTGCGGATGGGTAATGGCAAGGGCAACCCCGAGTACTACGTGGCCGAAATCCAGCCGGGCAAGGTCGTGTTCGAGATCGTCGGCGTGCCCGAAGAACTCGCCCGCGAGGCGTTCCGTCTGGCAGCTGCCAAGTTGCCGCTGCGCACCACGTTCGTCAGCCGCATGATCGGCTCGTAATTCAGGAGAATGAAGAAATGAAAGCTACTGAACTGCGCAAGAAAGACGTCGCCGGCATCCAGAACGAAGTCAAGGAGCTGCAAAAGGCCCACTTCGGCCTGCGCATGCAGAAGGCCACGCAACAACTCACCAACACCGGCACGCTGCGCGTCACGCGCCGCGACATCGCCCGCGCCAAGACCATCCTCGCCCAGAAGCAGGCTGAGTCGGCAACGCAAGGCGCCACCAAGAACCCGGCCAAGTAAGGAAGCACCATGACGGAAGCCAGAAAATCCCTCAAGCGCACCTTGATCGGCAAGGTTGTGAGTGACAAGCGCACCAAGACCGTGACGGTCCTGATCGAACGCCGTGTGAAGCACGCGCTGTACGGCAAGATCGTTGCCAAGTCGAGCAAGTACCACGCCCATGACGAAAAGGGCGAGTACCACACCGGCGACGTGATCGAGATCACCGAGAGCCGTCCGATCTCCAAGACCAAGAACTGGGTCGCGACCCGCCTGGTCGAGAAGGCAGCCGCGGTTTAATTGCTGCTCTGCACCCCAATCGAAAACGGCCCACAATGTGGGTCGTTTTTCTTTTTGGAGACACACATGATCAAAGTCGGCGACGCCCTTCCCGCAGCCACGCTGATGGAGTATTCGGAGGTCGAAGGGAACGGCTGCAGCATCGGCCCCAACCCGGTCGATGTCGCCAAGGCCTCGGCCGGCAAGACAATTGCCATCCTCGCCCTGCCCGGCGCCTTTACCCCGACCTGCTCGGCCAAGCACGTGCCGGGCTTCGTTGAAAATGCGCACGAGTTCAAGGCCGCCGGCGTCGACGAAATCTGGTGCGTGAGCGTCAATGACGCCTTTGTCATGGGCGCTTGGGGACGCGAGCAGAAGACCGCTGGCAAGATCCGCATGCTGGCCGATGGCAGCGCGGATTTCGCCAGGGCCCTCGGCCTCACGCTGGATCTGAGCGCCCGCGGCATGGGAGTGCGCAGCACGCGTTATTCGATGCTGGTCAAGGACGGCAAGGTGACGACACTGAACGTGGACGCGCCCGGCAAGTTTGAAGTCAGCGACGCCGGCACGTTGTTGGGCCAGGCCAAAGGCTGACGGTACGGCGCTCTGAGCTACCAGCTAGTCGGCCGTTCGAGGTCGGCCTTGAGGTAGTGGGCGCCCGCAAGCGGGTTGTGATAATAAGGCGGGATGTCTTCGAATCCCAAATCCTCATAGAGCGTCCGTGCCGCTTCCATGTTGTCCAGCGTGTCCAGCAGGACGCAGGCGTAGCCGGCCTGGCGCGCGGCATCCAACACTGTTTCGGCCAGCCGCCGGCCTAGACCCAGCCCGCGGAACGCCTTGCGCACATACAAACGCTTCATCTCCGCTGCATTCGGATAGTCCGCCGCGTCCATCGGGCGCAGACCGCAACAACCGGCGAGCTGGCCGTTGACCGTGGCCAGCAGCAATGTGCCGCGCGGCTGCGCGTATTCGCCTGGCAGCGTAGCCAGTTCGGTTTCGAAGTCCTGGAACCACAGGTCCACTCCCAGGCCCTGCGCGTATTCACGGAAGATGACGCGGACCGGTTCCAGGTCGGCTGGGGAGGTGGGCGAAAACAGGGCGATCTGCGGAATCAGAGAGGCTTGCAAGCTCATGCCATGGCGGTGGAAAGCATGCCAGTCTAGCCCTTTCCACCGTTGCCCAGGAACACCTTCCGGGGGGCCGGTTACCCGCCCAGGCTGACCAGCCAGGCCACCGCCATGCCACACGCCGCCAGCACCGCCGCTGCCAGCAGCCGGGTGCCGGCCGTGTCGCGGGATTCGGGCGCGGCACGCTCCAGCACTTTGTCGCCTTCGATCATCGGCTTGATGAGGTTGTCCTTGCGCCGCAACAGGTAGTACAGCACTGCGCCGATGTGCAGCAGCACCAGTGCCAGCAGCAGCCACTGGCCGACGCGCTTGTGATACCAGGTGGCCGCCAGGCCCTGGGCGCTCGCGACAAACCGATTGAGCGGACCGGTGAACGAGATTTCATCGTCTCCGACCAACCCGGTCGCCACCTGCGCCAGCAGGAACAGCAACATGGCGAACACTGAACCGGCGCCCAGCGGGTTGTGGCCGATCAGGTGGTCGGGATGGGCCTTGCCCCGCAGATGGTTGATGACGCTGATCGGCGAGTAGATGAAGCTGGAAAAGCGCGACCAGTGACCGCCCACCAGCCCCCACACCAGACGGAACAACAACAGCGTGAGCACCGCATAGCCAAACCGCGCGTGCCACGTCATTGCCGCGCCGCCGATGTATCCGGACACCCCCGAGCCGGCGAT
>JACMQP010000309.1 GCA_014376915.1 Ramlibacter sp. | reverse complement strand
GGTGGTGTGTACCGGCGCCGAACTGGAGGTCGGCTGGCTGCCGCCGCTGCTGCAGCAGTCCGGCAACGCCAAGGTGCAACCCGGTCAGCCAGGCAATTTCGTCGCCGCCGACCTGGTGCGCAAGCTGGAGGTGCCGGGCAGCATCGATCGCTCGCAAGGCGACGTCCACGCCGCGGGCAATCCGCACATCCAGACCGATCCCCGGAACATCGCCTTGGTGGCGAACGCGCTGGGCGCGCGGCTGCAGCAGCTCGACCCGGCCAACGCCGCGCAGTACGCCAGACGCCAGGTCGACTTCAACCAGCGCTGGCAGCAGGCGATGGGCCGCTGGGTCGCCAGGGCCGCTCCGCTCAAGGGCGCGTCGGTGGCTTCGCAGCACAAGGGCTTCGCCTACCTCTATGACTGGCTGGGCCTGAAGGAAGTGGCCGTGCTGGAGGCCAAGCCCGGTGTCGAACCGACGGTGTCGCATCTGCAGGAGGTGCTGGCGACGCTGAAGGCGCAGCCGGCGCGGATGGTGATCCATGCCGCGTACCAGGACCCGCGCGCGTCCGAATGGCTCAGCAAGAATGCCGCCATCCCGGTGGTCAGGCTGCCCTTCACCGTCGGCGGCAGCGACGGCGCCAAGGACCTGTTCGGCCTGTTCGACGACACGCTGGCGCGCCTGCTAGCCGCCACGGCGGCGACCAGATGAACTGGAGCGCGATCGACATCGGCATCCTGGGCCCGGCCTTCATCGCCGGGCTGCTGGTGCTGGCGACGCATGTCCCGCTGGGCAGCCAGGTGCTGGCCCGCGGCATCGTCTTCATCGACCTGGCGATCGCGCAGATTGCCGGCCTGGGCGTGATCTGCGCCGACGCGCTCGGCCTGCCGCAAGGCGGCTTCGAGGTGCAGCTGGCCGCCGTCACCGCCGCCTTGCTCGGGGCCCTGCTGCTCACGTGGATGGAGCGGCGCATGCCGAAGGAGCAGGAAGCGCTGATCGGCGTGATGTTCATCCTGGCGGCGTGCGCGGGCATCCTGCTGCTGGCCGGCAACCCGCATGGCGGGGAACACCTGAAGGACCTGCTGGTCGGCCAGATCCTCTGGGTCAGCACGTCGCAACTGCTGTGGCTGGGTGGCCTGACGGCGCTGCTGGCGCTGGCGATCTGGCTGGGGTGGGTCGAGCGGCTGGGCCGCTACGGCTTCTACGCGGCTTTCGCAATCGCCGTGACTGCATCGGTTCAGGTGGTCGGCGTCTACCTGGTGTTCTCCAGCCTGATCATCCCGGCGCTGGCCACCCGCGACATGAAAGGCCGGCAGCGTTTTGTCGCCGGCTATGCGGTTGGCGCCGCCGGCTATGCGCTGGGGCTGGCGCTGTCGGCCGTGCTGGACCTGCCCTCGGGCGCCGTGATCGTCTGGACGCTGGCCGCCTGCGGACTGGCATTCGCGTTGATCCGCCGCCGGGCCTAGCCTCTCAGGCGTCCGCGGCCTACAGCCGCCGGCGTGCGATCGGGATAGAGTGAAAAGATGAGTAGAACCGTGCGCCTTGCGTTGTCGTGGATCGCCGTCGGTGTCGCCGCGGCGGCTGCCGCACTGGCGCTGGCCTACGCCAGGCTGGTTCCGTCCGACGCGCAGGTGATCAAGGAGATCCGGGCGCAGGCCGCAGCGCGACTGGGCGTCGAGGTGACCATCGCCTCGGCGCACCTCAAGCTCTGGCCGCGACCGGAACTGATCATCGAGGATGCCCAGACCGTGCAGCCGCAGCCGGTCCGCATCAAGCGGCTGGTGGCGCAAGCAGCCCTCCTTCCCCTGCTGCGCGGCAAGGTGCAACTCGACGACGTGCTGGTGGACGGCGCTGTGCTGCCACAGCTGTCGCTGGGCGCGCTGCGGATGCAGCCCGCCGCCACCGGCAACGAAGCCGCGGCGGTGCAGCTGGCGCGGCTGGAGTTCCGCGACGTGGTCTGGATCACCCGCCACGGCACCCCGCTCGAGTTCGGCGGCACGGCGCTGTTCGGCCCCGACTGGCAGCTGCGCGAAGCCGACGTGGTGCGGCCCGGCGTGCTTCCGGTCGTGCGGCTGGTCCTGACGCCGGGAGACAGCAACCGCTGGCAGGTCCGGTTGCAAGTCGGCGGCGGCACGGCCGACGGCGAGGTGATGCTCAAAACCGGCCCCGGCGACACACTGGTGCTGACCGGACAGCTCGCGCCGCGCGGCATCGACGTCGCCAGCGCGCTCGCGAGCTTCAAGCGGCATTCGGCCGTGCAAGGCAAGGCTTCGGGCCAGACCACGCTCTCCGCTGGCGGCAAGGGCATCGGCGAACTGGCCCGCTCGCTGCACACGCGGACCACCTTCACCGTGGCCGCGCCGAAGCTGTTGCACATCGACGTCGACAAGGCGATCCGCAGCTTCGGGCAGGACCGGGCCGGCCAGACCGCGCTGCTGTCGCTCGGCGGCCAGATGGACACGCAGAACACGGCCGACGGCATGGTGGTGCGCTACACCGGCCTGCAGGCCAGGGGACAGACCTTCAGCGCCCACGGCGAGGGCGTCATCGCCAACCGGCGCATCGACGGCCAGCTGACGGTCGACCTGGCCGGCGGCCTGGTCGGCGTGCCGCTGAAAGTGGCGGGCCCGCTGGACCATCCCCTGGTCACGGTGCCCAGGAGCGCCATCGCCGGCGCCGTGACCGGAGCGGCGATCGGCACCGCCGTGCTGCCCGGCATCGGCACCGCCATTGGCGCCAGCGTGGGCGCCGCGGTCGGCAAGCTGTTCGGCGCCAGCGCGGCGAAGCCGGCGCGCTGACCGGCAACTGCTCCCGGCAGCGCACGGCACGACTGCCCCAATGCGCCCCACCGACCGCGCCGAGCACTGAGGACGCACGGGCCTGCTGGGCGCGCCGGAAATGGCCGGCAAGGGGCTGGTCGGCGGCCTGGTGGCTGGATCCGGAGCATGGCGAGGGGATGCGGGCCGTAGACAGGCCGTCAGACAGCCGGCGTGGCGGGATACAGCTGCGTCAACACGCCAAGCGCGATCGCCTCCAGGATGCCGACCAGCGCTGCCGCCGGTTCGAGCGCCTGCTGCCGGGCGCGGGCCAGGACCCATTGCTCCTTCAGGTCGGCACTGCGGCGTTCGACGGCGGCGACCACCTCGCTGCGCCATTCGGGGCGGATCTCGCTTCGGCTGGCGCCGGTGCCGCGGCCGAAATGGATCACCGCCAGGTACCGCAGCAAACCCGCCTCGGCCATCGCCTGCAGCATGTCGTCGCTCAGTTGCACCACCGAATTGCCGGCCGGCGTCGACTGGTTCTTCCACACCGCCGCCACCCAGGCCGCGCCGCCGCCGACCACGGCGCCGGCCGCTGCGGCCAGGCCGAGGGTGAGGCCGGCGGTGAGCAGGTCGATCGACACGCCCATCGCCGCGCCGGTCGCCGCGCCGGCCATCCCGGCCTGCCCGGCGCTGATCGCCTGCTGCACCACGAACTTTTCTTCCAGCCGCTGGTTCAGGTCGGCGGCCGCGCCTTGGTCGATGCCGTGCAGCGCCAGCAGCCGGGACGTCGCCTCGGCATCGGAGCGCTGCAGCCGCGCGACCACGGCCGCCATCGCCTCGCGTGTGCGACGGTCGTTGGCGTTGCGCTCGCCCGGGCTCACCAGGCTGATCAGAGAACGCGGCGCCTTGCCGACGTCCTCGGTCTGGCGCGCTGCTTCCAGCAGATGGCGCGCGATCACCGCCATGGCTTCACGCAAGTGGTCGAGGTTGCGTTCGTCCCAGGCCCGGGCCAGCCGTCCGAATCCGACGGCCTTGTGCTCCGGCAGGCAGCGGCCGATGGCGTCGAGCAGGACCCGCTCCTGCACCCAGCAGCGCGCGAACCCGTCGAACGGCAGCACCGCCGCTGCGGCGGCGGTATCCGCCAGCAATTCGCCGCCGCCGTTCACCAGCAGCAGCACCGGCTTGCCCAGCCAGGCCAGCAGCGCGCTGGCGGCGGCGGGATCCGCCGGGCTGCTGACGACATGCAGCACGACGTCGCCCTCGTCCCGCGCGACCTGCAGCGCCGGCTCGATCCGCAGCGCGGGGGTGGGCGGCTTGCCCAGCAGGTCCAGCAGCCTTGCCGTCCAGCCCCCCGCTTCGGCGACGGACCGCTTCGGCGGCAACGACGCAGGATCGGCGACATGCGGCAGGTCGATCACCCGCAAGAGCTCGCCGCCAGGCCCCTGCAGCAAGTCATGTGACGCGCCCTGCCCCAGGCTCACGCCCGGCAGGTCATCGTCAACGCGATGCAGCAGCACGCGCAGCAGCGCGGCTCGGTCTTCGCCGCGGTGCGCCAGCAGGCACAGCTGCACCCGCGCGGGGCTGAGCAGCGCGAGCAGGCGCTGGTAATAGCCGTCGCTCGGGTCGATGGCGACAGCGAGCGCCAGCCGGCGCTCGCGCCACCACGCAGACGCCGCCAGCGCCAGCCGCGGCAGCACGATCACCAGTGCCAGCAGCGCCGTGTAAAGAAACACCCAGCGGCGGCCGGTCAGGTTGTCGGCCGCGTCCGCCGGCGACGGCAGCGGACCGGCTGCGCGCAGGCTGCGCACGTCCTCCAGCGAGAACGTGGCCCACGGAAACAGCGCCGTGACCGGCTTGAACAGCACGCTGAGGAAACGATGCACATCGGCGGCGGACAGGAAGGTGCTTTCCCACTGCACACCGTAGCTGGCCCAGACGCCGCCGAAGAACAGCGACAGCGCCACGCCCAGCGCCCACGCCGCCGCCGCCAGATGCATCACCCGCGCCAGCCGCCAGCCGTAGAGCGGCGCGGTCAGCGTGTGCCAGCGCATGAGGAAGGCGGCCGTCACCTCGCCGCGCAGATGCCGCGGACGCCGGCCCCATTCGCGCAGCCCGCCCAGCCACTGGCGCAGCGCAGCGAACCGCGGCGGCCGCGGCTGGCCGCGCCGGCGCGCCAGCAGCTTGGCCAGCAGCAGCGCGTACACCACCAGATTCCACAGCAGCAGCAGCAGCAGCGGCTTGGACAGCAGGTTGACCTGGTGCGGATTGGCGACCTGGTCGGTGAAAATGCCCAGCAGCAACGCCGCCAGCGGAATTCCCGCCAGCAGCCAGCGCTCGCCGGCGCCCACGTCCTGCAGCGACGCCAGGGCTCGATCCCGCTTGCCGGCGGTCTGCAGCACCAGCGCCGCCCGCGCCCGCAGGAATCGGCCGATCGTGCCCTTGTCGCTGGCCGCGCCGGGTGTCCGCGCGGCGGCGCCGGCCTCGCGGTCGATCTGCTCGCGCTCGGCCTGGCTGACCAGCCGGCCCAGGGTGTCGACGGTTTCGATCGACTGCGCCAGCAGCACGCGGCGTGCCGCTTCCTCGTTCATCGCGATCGTGTCGGCCGTCCCTTGCATCGCGGCATTATGCGGGGCGGTCACCGTTGAAATGGCGCCCCAAGCCCTGAATCACCCCCCGGCGGCGCTGCAATCTGCCATCAGTCCGGGCATCGAAAACAGGAGTCGTCATGAGGAGCTCGCTGCGGGCAACAGCCCTGAAAATCGGCGTCGTCGGGTCGGTCGTGTTGGCGTCGGGCCTGTGCGCGGCCCAGGGCCTGAAACCGCGGCCCTCCGAGATGCCGGACCCGGTGGTGGAGCCGGTGATGGAGAAGAACTACGCGGTGCCGGCGTGGGAAATCCTGGGCTTCGACCTCCTCCTCAATCGGGTCAACCACGCCACCAGCGGCTCCCCCGACTACAACGTCACCCTGAATTCGATTCGCCGCAACCTGCGCCGCAGCTGGGGCGTCGACAGCGACGACTTCCACATCAACCAGCTCGGGCATCCGTACCAGGGCTCGATGTACCACGGCTTCGCGCGCTCGGCCGGCCTGAACTTCTGGGAGTCGGCCGGCTACACCTTCGCCGGCAGCATCGGCTGGGAACTGGCCGGCGAGAACACCCGTCCTTCGACCAACGACCAGATCGCCTCCGGCGTCGGTGGCGCGTTTCTGGGCGAATCGCTGTTCCGCATGGCCAGCCTGGTGCTCGAACACGGAGACGGCGTGCCCGGGCCGATGCGCGAGGCACTCGCAGCCGTCATCTCGCCCTCGACCGGCTTCAACCGGCTGGTGTACGGCAAGCGCTTCGACAGCATCTTCGCCAGCCGCAACCCGGCCTATTACAGCCGGCTGCAGCTCGGGCTGATGGGCACTGCGCAGAACGAACAAGGCATCTCCACGCTGCTCAAGCGCAACGAGGCGCAGGCCAACTTTTCGATCGAATACGGGCTGCCGGGCAAGGACGGCTACCGGTACCAGCGGCCGTTCGACTACTTCGCCTTCGAGGCCACCGGCTCGACGGCCAGCTGGTTCGAAACGGTGATGACGCGCGGCCTGCTGTTCGGCCGTGACTATTCGGCGGCGCGCGACCGCTACCGCGGCATCTGGGGCCTGTACGGCAGCTACGACTACATCTCGCCGCAGACCTTCCGCATCTCGAGCACCGCGCTGTCGCTCGGCACCACCGGCCAGTGGCGGGCCAACGACCGCTTCGTGGTGCAGGGCTCGGCCATGGCCGGCATCGGCTATGCGGCGGTCGGCACGGTGCACGGCGGCACCGAACGCGACTACCACTACGGCACCACGCCGCAAGCGCTGCTGGCGCTGCGCGTGATCGATGGCGACCGCACCTCGCTGGACCTGACGGCGCGCGAGTACTTCGTCACCCGCGCCAGCACCAACGGCCCGCGCGGCCACGACAACATCGCCCGCGCCGAGATCAGCCTGACCCACCGCGTGAGCAAGCTGCACGCCATCACCGTCAAATACCTCTGGAACCGCCGCAACGCGTCGTTCCCCGGGTTCGAGGACACCCGCCAGACCCGCGGCACCGTCGGCATTTTCTACACGTTGCTCGGGCAGGACCGATTCGGGACGGTGGATTGGCGGTAGCCACCAGATAGCCCCGGAGGCGTTCAGGTCCGGCTCGGCGCAGGCATGCCGGCAATTTTCCGGATGGGGAAGTTGTGCGCTAGTCATCGCGCCGGCCTTGCTGGCCGGTCCGAGGACTTGCTCCCCCTGCCATGTGCGGGCTTGGCAATGGGCTGATGGGGGTCTTCGCGCTGTCCCCCAGGGAAGCCCGGAAGGCGGAAACGCTGGGGTATCGGCTGCTCCGTGTCGATGTCGGAAAGACGATGTGCCGGTATTGAGCTTGCACCTCGCCGCCCACCGGTAACGCCCGGCTGCCGGCTCAGCGCCCCGCTTCCAGCCTGCGCACCGCCTCCTGGTAGGTGCGCTCGGTCTGCGGCTTGACGAACAGCGTCACCACCTCCGGGTGGGCGGCCTTCACGCGCTTCTCGATCTCGGTGACGGCCTGCTCGATCGCCGGGGTGCACAGGTCGTCGGCAAACTCGAGGCTCAGCGCGGCCAGCACCTGGTCGGGCGCCAGCTGCACGGTGATCAGCCCGTTGGCGCGGGCCACCGAGGGCACCTCGCCGGCCACCCGCAGGATCGAGTCGCTCAGGGCGCGGTCGGCGCGCTCGCCGATCAGCAGGCTCTTGCTTTCGCGGGCCAGCAGCACCGCGACAACGGCCAGCACCAAGCCGATGGCGACCGAGGCAGCACCGTCGAGCATCGGCATCCCGAGGCTGTCGGACGCATAGGTGCCGGCCGCAGCCAGCACGATGCCGACCAGCGCCGCGCTGTCCTCAAACAGCACCATGAACGACGTCGGGTCCTTGCTGCGGCGGAAGGCCTCGAAGAAACCCAGGTCGCCCTTGGCCGCCAGGTACTGGCGCAGCGAGACGGCCCACGACGCGCCCTCGAAGACGAATGCCAGCGCCAGCACGACGTAGTTGACCCAGGCCTGCCGCACCGGCTCCGGGTCGCGCATGTGCGCGGCGCCCTCGAAGATCGATACGCCGGCGCCCAGCGCGAAGATCAGCACGGCGACGATGAAGCTCCAGAAATACAGCTCGCGGCCATGGCCGATCGGGTGTTCCGGCGTGGCCCGCATCTGCGCCCGGTGCATGCCGTACAGCAGCAGCACCTCGTTGCCGGTGTCGACCAGAGAGTGCACCGCCTCGCTCAGCATCGACGAGCTGCCGGTCATGGCCGCAGCGACGCCCTTGGTGACGGCCACCAGCAGGTTGCCGATGAGGGCGGCGTAGACGACGGTCTTGGAGGAGGGCTCGGCCAAGGCGGCTCGCAGGCGGCGGCGGGCCGGGCGGCCTAGCTTTTCAGGGCGGCGAGGCGGGCCGCCGCTTCCTTTTTGCCCATGGTGCGTAGCGCCGCAATGGCGGGCAGGTTCTTGGCACGGGGCCGGGCCTTGCCCTCTTCCCACTTGTAGACCGACTGGCCGGAGGCGCCGATCAGCGCGCCGAACGCCTGCGCCGACAGTCCCAGCCGGCGCCGCTGCGCGGCCAGGCCCTTGGCGCTGAAGCGCAGATTGCGCTCCCCCGTCTCCTCGCCGTCGCTCGAAGCAGACGCCGCCCTGGCCGTCTGCCGGCCGAGCCGCTTGACCTGCAGCTCGAGCTCGCGGGTCCGGCGCCTGAGCTCCGCGATCTGCGCCCGGTACGGGGCGATCGCCTGCTTGAGGCCTTTGGTTTGCGCGCGGACTTCCTTGCGGGCCACACGGGTGATTTCATTCTTGAGCAGGTTTGCGATGTTCGACATAGTGCTGCGATTCTCCTACAGCCCCATAAAATGGTCAGCCGACCCCATGGAGCAGCTGTTTTGACCACTTCCCCCGCGCCCAGGCCGCTGGACGCCGACGATTTCGACGCAATGGACGCCGAGCTGGACCTTCTGCGGGAAAGCAGCGAGGAAATCCCCCAGTGGGAGTTCTGCGAGGGCTACCTGGCCGCGCTGGTTTGCATGCGCCGGCCGGTGCCGCCCGACGAGTACTGGCCGGTGTTGCTGGACGACCATTTCAAGCCGATGGAGCACATGGAGTTCGTCGCCCGCTGGCGCCAGCGCTGGACCGAGATCGCAACCGCGCTCGACGCGCCGGTGGAAACCCTGGACGACGACCGCACCTTCCAGCCCGAGGTGGTGGACACCCGCGGCGCCGTGCTGGCGATGCCCGAAGCCGAGCGGGCCGAGGTGGCACTGGACGAAGTGCCTTCCTTCGCCCAGGTCTGGGCGCTGGGCTTCATGTACGCCGTCGAGTCCTGGCCGGACGATTGGCAGCCGCCGCGCGACGCCGATGCAGCCGAAATGCTGGACAACGCGCTGACCGCAATCGTTGCGCTGAGCGAGGACGACAAGGGCCAGCCGTCGATCTCGATGTTCGCAGAGGATGGTCCGCCCAGCGTCAGCGAACAGCGGCTGGACGACTTCGGCGCCGCCATCTGGGCCGCCTACGACCTGCGCCAGCTCTGGCAGAGCCTGGGCCCCAAAGTCGGTACGGTGCGCAAGGCGGCCGAGCCGGGTCGCAACGACCCCTGCCCCTGCGGCAGCGGCAAGAAATACAAGAAGTGCCATGGCGCAGGCGGCGCCGGCACCACCACGGAAACACCATGAAGCTGACCAGCGACGCCAGGGGCGTGTTCCCGATCGCGCCGACGCCCTTCCACGACGACGGCCGCATCGACATCGCGTCGATCGACAGGCTGATCGACTTCTATCTGGCGTGCGGCGCGACCGGCGTCACGGTGCTGGGCCAGCTGGGCGAAGCGCCCAAGCTGGAGCACGGCGAATCGGTCGCCATCGCGAAGCAGTTCATCGCCAAAGCCCGAGGCATCCCGGTTGTCGTCGGCGTCTCGGCGCCTGGCTTCGCGGCCATGCGCGCGCTGACCCGCGAAGTGATCGACAGCGGCGCCGCCGGCGTGATGATCGCGCCCCCCAACACGCTGCGGACCGACGACCAGATCGTCGGCTACTACAGGCAGGCCGCGGAAGCGATCGGCGCCGACGTGCCGTTCGTGCTGCAGGACTATCCGCTGACCTTCACGGTGCAGATCGCGCCCGCCGTCATCCGGCGCATCGTGACCGAGGTTCCATCGTGCGTGATGCTCAAGCACGAGGACTGGCCCGGACTGGAGAAGATCAGCACGCTGCGCGGCTACGAGCGTGACGACTCGATGCGCCACATTTCGATCCTGTGCGGCAACGGCGGGCTGTTCCTGGACTACGAGTTGGAGCGCGGCGCCGACGGCGCCAACACCGGCTACTGCTTTCCAGACATGCTGTGCGACGTGGTGCGGCTGCATGCGTCCGGCAAGAAGGACGAGGCGAAGGACCTGTTCGACGCCCACCTGCCGCTGATCCGCTACGAGCAGCAGCCGGGCGTGGGCCTGGCGGTGCGCAAGTACGTGATGATGAAGCGCGGCCTGCTCTCCTGCGCCGCGCAGCGCAAGCCGGCCGCGCCGATGTCGAACACCATGCAGGCCGAAGTGGACCAGCTGCTGCGCCGGCTGGCGCGGCACGACCAGCGTGCTGCTTTTTGACCATCTCGTCCCGGGCCTTTTTCGACCGGTGCGCCGAGGCCCTCCGGCTTGCCCGGGCCGTGAACTTGTCCACGTTCGGCGTCGCCGCCTACGCGCGACGGGTTGCCGGCGAGGCGCGGATCACTAGAATCCGCCGATGGAACAAAAGGACGTCTTCAATGATACTTTCAGCCGCTGGCGCCGGTCCTACCTGCGACTGAGGATGCTCGAGCGGAGCCTCGTGTCCGAATCGCGCACGGGGAAAGATGCGGTTCGCCTCGCAGAGCTGTACGACAAGGTGGAGTCGGTGCGCGAGGCCACGTCCGCCCTGTTCCATTCGGCGCAGACCGCCAGCATGCAGCATTACATTCCGCAGGAGCGCATGGTCGGCGAAGTCACCATCTGGTGATGTCTGCGCAGCCGCGCTACCGTTAGGGTTGGCCGCCTCGCCGACCCATCAGCGCCTGCTATGAGTTGCGCCACGGCATGAGGTGCCGGGCTGCCAGCCTCAGCAGCATCACCGATCCATATCCCAGCACGCTGATGGTGACGATGGCCACATACATCGGCGCGACGTCAAACAACTGCCAGCTGGACCAGATGACGCTTCCCAGTCCGCTCTTGGCACCCACGAACTCGGCGGCCACCAGCACGATGTAGGCGATGCCCAGCGCGATCTCCAGTCCGGTGAAGATGTGCGGCAGCGCGGCCGGCAGCGCGATGGTGCGCACCAGCTGCAGGAAGCTGGCACCGCAATCACGTCCGACGTCCAGGATCACCGGCCTGATCGCCAGCACGCCGGCGATCAGGTTGATCGCCACCACGTAGAAAATCGCGATCCCCAGCAGGATCACGATCGGCGCTTCGCCCAGGCCGACGATCAGCACCAACAGTGGATAGATGGCGAGCTTGGGCACCGGGTAGGTCACGATCAGCCAGGGCTCGAACAGCGCGCGCGACCAGGACGACAGCCCCAGCCACAGGCCGACCGCGATGCCCAGCATGGCGCCGCTCACGTAGCCGATGGCCAGCCGGCGCAGGCTGTCGAGCACCGCTTTGGCGAGCGAGCCGTCCTGCAGCATCTGCCGCGCCGTCCCTGCAACTTCGCTGGGCGGCGGGAAGAAGCGCCGGTCCAGGACGCCGAAGCGCGACATCGCCTCCCACAGCAGCAGCAGGAGAAACGGCGAGGCGATCCGTAGCGCCTTCTGCCAGCGCGCACGCGCCTGCCCGTGCTGCTTGAGCTGGCCGCGCTGCACGACGCTCATGCCGCCAGCCCCGGAGCGGCGGCGATGTCGGCCTGCAGCAGGTCCCACAGCTGTTGGTACAACTCGCCGTAATGTGGGTTGCTGCGCAGCGCGATCACGTTGCGCGGCCGCGGCAAGTCGACCGGGATCACCGAGCGCACCCGACCCGGCCGCGCGCTCAGCACCACGATGCGGTCGGACAGCGTGATCGCCTCGTCCAGGTTGTGCGTCACGAACAGCACTGTGCGCTTGTGCTGGCTCCACAGCCGCAGGATCTCGTCCTGCAGCACCAGCCGGGTCTGCTCGTCGAGCGCGCCGAAGGGCTCGTCCATCAGCAGCACCTCGGGCTCGTTGGCGAAAGCGCGGGCGACGCTCACCCGCTGGCGCATGCCGCCCGAGAGCTGCGACGGATAAGCGTTGCGGAACGCGGTCAGGCCGACCTTCTCGATGAAATGATCGACCAGCTCGCGACGCCGCGCCGCCGGGACATTGCGGATCTTCAGCCCGTAGCCGACGTTCTCCTCGGCCGTGAGCCAGGGAAACACCGAGTCTTCCTGGAACACGGTGGCGGTGACGAGGCCGCTTTCCGACGGCGTCGAGACGATCTCGACGCGACCGGCATCGGCCTGCTCGAAGCCGCCGATGATGCGCAGCAGCGTGGTCTTGCCGCAGCCGCTGGCGCCGATGATGGAAACGAACTCGCCGTCGCCGATCTCCAGGTCGATGCCGCCCAGCGCCTCGACCACCTGCCCGCCGCGCAGCCGGAACTCCTTGCGCAGGCCACGGACGGCGATCTTGGAGACCGCGGGCGGCGACGCGCGTTCCTGCATCAGCGCCCGGGCCCGAGCACGTTCACCGCATTGCGGACGAACTCCAGGTTGACGCTTTTGCGGATGTCGGCCGGCTCCTTCATGACGCCCCAGTCGATCCATTCCTTCTGGTAGCGCTCCAGCGACTCCACGTTGATCGCGCCATTGGGGTCGACGCCAGTGAAGCTGACGCCGGCACAGTCGGCCGGCATGGCCGGCGAATACTTGTTCACCACGCGGCAGATCTCGCCCGGCTGGCCGGTCTGCACGAGGCGCATGTATTCGCGCTGGGCCTTCAGATGGGCCACCATGAAGCGTTTAGCGGCGTCGGTCTTCGCGAAACCGGGCGAGAACATCATGATGTTCGTGGCATCGTTGGCGGAGGTGCGGTGCAGGTCCGATTCGGGCATCGAGACCGCCAGTTTCATCTTGCCCTCGATGGTCTGCACCAGCGGCGGATAGACCATCACCGCGTCCACGGCCTTCTTCTCCAGCGCCGGGATGAACTGGTTGAACGGCATCTCGACGAAGACCACGTCGTCCTTGCCGAGCCCACCCTTCGAGATGCCGCGCATCACGTAGTTGAGCGTGGTGGACTGCAGGTTGTTGACGCCGATCCGCTTGCCCTTCAGGTCGGCCATGGTCTTGACCTGGTCCTTGAGGTCGGCACGCACCAGGATGCTCCCGGAGCCGGCCGTGTTGGTGTCGGGCCCGATCGGACGCACTGCGGACTTCTCGGCGACGATCTGGATCGGCAAGCCCCGCTTGAGCGCGTTGAACAGACCGGGCGTGGCGCTGCCGCTGCCGACGTCGAGCTTGTCGGTGGCCAGCAGCGCGATGGCATCGGCGGCGCTGGTCATGCGCTGCATGTCGATCTCGATCCCCTGCTCCCTGTAATAGCCCTTCTCGATGCCGTAGAAGACGCCGACGTCGGCGGTGATGAACAACATCGAGACCGACACCTTGGTCGGCGGGCCGGCTGGCGCCTGCGCGCTGGCGCCAGCGGCCAGCAGCAGGCCGCAGGTCATCGCGGCGGCGAGGCGGGCAAGGGATGGAACGGGCATGGAGACTCCTGGGGGGTTAGATGCTGGGCGGATGGAACTTCATCCGTTGCAGGGGGAACACGTCCTCGATGTCGGGCCTGTCCCAGTCGAGATCGATCGGCGCCGACGCTTCCATCGTCATCTGCGCCAGACCATACAGACGCGCGTCCGGCGGCGACAGGGCTTCCGGATCGTTGGGCAAGGTGTTGAAGTACCGGATCATCGGCTCCAGCCGCGGCAGCAGCGCGGCATGAAATTCGCGCAGCACCGCGATCGGCGTCGAGACCCGCTTTTCGGCGCGCGCCTTCTCGGTGCGGATCGACCACTCGGCGACCCAGGGCGCGAGGTCTGCGAAGGCTTCCGGCAGCAGCGGCCCGCTGTCGGCCGGCTGGGCTGCCGCCTGCGGATGAAAGCGGACGATCGACGTCATGGCGCCTCCAGCATGTCTCTGGTGACGGCGAAGTGGTGTTGCAACGCCATCTCCTGCTTCGACAGCAGCACGTGCGGCATGGCTGCGGAGGCCAGCATCTGCTGCTGCGCTTCCAGCGTATTGAGGTCCTCACGCACGACGTCGCGGCCGCGGGCCCGGAAGTAGTCCTGGCTCAGGCGCTCGCCCAGGTTCTTGGGCTTGTAGTTGTAGGTGCGGTTGGTCACCAGCGTGCGCTCGTGGTCGATCGGCCAGAAGGTCATCTCGGCGCGGAAATGGTTGCCGGCGACCACCACCATGTTCGGGAAGAACTCCAGCACGTCGAAGGCCCAGTATTCGTAGCGGGTCGGATTGACGCCGTCCGGCAGCATCGAGAAGTCGAAGTCGAAGGCCGGCAGCACCTTGCGGCCGTACCTGATGGCGATTTCCTCCACCGGCAGGATCTTGTGGTCCGGGTTGCCGGGCGCCGAATAGCGGTGGTGCCGCTTCATCAGCTCCATGTGCGGCCGGTGCCGCTGCGGATTGATCTTGCCGCCCTGGTAGTCGCGCGCCGTGTTCTTGTGCAGGTACAGCGTGTGGTAGCCCTCGGTAAAGGAGTTCACGCCCAAGTGCCAGTTCGACTTGATCTCGAAGCTGTAGCTGGCAACCTTCTGGTGCAGGTCCCAGTAGCCCTGGTAGCGGCTGAAGAACTCGGGGCCGAGGTACTCCTCCAGCGTCTCGCGCGGCTGTTTGTCGAAGTTCACGAAGATCAGGTTCTCCCAGACCTCGGAGGTGACCGGGATCAGGCCGTAGTCTTCCTTGTCGACCGCCTCGAACATGTGAGGGTCGGTGATGACTTCCAGCTTACCTTCGTTCGAGAAGATCCAGCCGTGGAAATTGCACATGAAGCTCTTGCGGCAGCCCTCGCCGCCCCGCACCAGCTTGTTGCCGCGGTGCCGGCAGGCGTTGTGGAACACCCGGACCTTGTCATCCTGCCCGCGCACCACCAGCAGCGAGGTCTTGAAGGTGGGGACGTCGAACACGAAATAACTGCCGCGCTCGGGCACGTCGTCGGTGTGGCCGATCATCAGCCAGGAGCGGCGGAAGATCTTTTCGCGCTCGAGGGCGAAATGCTCCGGGGTCAGCATGGCCGCCAGGTCCACCTTGGTGGCTAGCTTGTCCGCCGGATAGCCCGGCTCGGACAGCCGTTCCTGCCTCTGTGCGACCGTTTCTGGCTGCGTTGTCTGCACTTCGACTCCTTGCGCAGCACGGGGCTGCAGCGCCAACCGGTTGCATGCTAACGATACGACCCGGCCAGCCGGTCCGGAAGCGGAATTCCACTCTTGCCTCGACCATGGCTGTCTGGCCGGCAAGCGTACCGCAACGCGGCCGTTCGCTCCGCGGAGCGACGCCTGGCGGACAAAAACCCGCCGGTCCCGGCCGCGGCACTGGACCTCGAGCGCAAGGACTTCTACAGTGATGGCGTCATGCGCGCCAGTCCGACCGGCCCCGACTCCTTCTTCAGCCCCGGCGGCTGGGGCGGCGCCGGCTTGCTGGCGGCCGGCAGCTTCGCCCGGCTGCTGGCTTTCTCGGAATCGGTCGGCATGACGATGACGCTGGCGATCCTGCTGCTGAAAGGCTCGTCGCCGCTGTGGCGGCTGGGCCCGGTGCTGCGGGGCGCGCTGCTGGCGCTGGCGGCGTTGGCCGCCGGCTACCTGGCCGGGCAGGCGATCGCCTTCCTGCTGCTGGGCGAGCCGATGCGGCTGTTCGGCCGGGGCCCCGAGGGCCTCGTGCCGATCGTGGTCGCGACCCTGGTTGCCGGTCTGGGGCTGCATTATTTCGCCACCCGCGAGCAGCTTTCCAGCGAGGCCACGGCACGTTCGGAAGCGCAGCGGATGGCGACCGAATCGCACCTGCGCATGCTGCACGCGCAGCTCGAACCGCACATGTTGTTCAACACCCTGGCCAACCTGCGCTCGCTGGTGCGCGAGGACCCCGACGCGGCCGAACGGACGATCGACCAGCTGATCAATTACCTGCGCGGCTCGCTGATGGCGTCGCGCGCGCAGTGGACCACGCTCGGCGCCGAGTTCGCGCAGTTGCGTGTCTACCTGGACATCACTGCCACGCGGATGGGTCTGCGGCTAGCGTGGACCCTGGCGATGTCGGCTGCCCTGGGAACAGGTTGCGTAGCGCCGATGCTGCTGCAGCCGCTGGTCGAGAACGCCGTCAAACACCGGCTGGAACCGCAGGTCGGCCCCAGCACCATCGGGGTGGCGGCAGGCGGCCTCGACGGCTTCGACGGCTTCGACGCAGACGTCGGCTGTAGCGGCGCGTCGCTCAGCCAGAGCGACTGGAAGCGTTAATACTGCTGCCGGGGCGGACCTACCGGCCGTTCGCGCATGGATGAAAAAGCCCGGCGGTTCAAGCAGGGCCTACGGCCGCGCGGGCCCTGGGCGGGATGCCCGCTCAGGCGTCGGGCTCCGGACGACGCTCATGGCGCTTCTTGCCGGCGATGCGCGCCTCGGCCGACGTGAACTCGTGGGCGTGGCCGCTCTGGTGCGCGGCCCGCCCGCCAAGGCTGGCGATCTGGCGCTGGCGTTCGGGCGACATGGCAGCGAAGCCGCGCTTGGCGCGAGGCGGCGAACCGTCGTATTTCTCGGTCATTTCACTCTCCTTGAAAACTTGCCCAGCCGATTGCGGGTCTGTGTAGTTTGCC
>JACMQP010000035.1 GCA_014376915.1 Ramlibacter sp. | reverse complement strand
CTGACTGGCGGATTTTTGGTGGCACGCGAGTGCTACACCCAGAGCATGAATAAAAACGGCGGCAGCATCGTCAACATCGTGGCTGATATGTGGGGCTCCATGCCGGGCATGGGCCACAGCGGCGCGGCGCGCGCGGGCATGGTCAGCTTCACCGAGACCGCGGCCATTGAATGGGCCAGCCGCGGTGTGCGCGTCAACGCCGTAGCGCCAGGCTATATCGCCTCCAGCGGTATGGACCACTACCCCGAAGAAGCAGGCCCGATGTTGCGGGAGATGGCCAAGACCGTGCCGCTGGGCCGCTTTGGCACCGAGGCCGAAACTGCTGCAGGCATTGTGTTTCTGCTGAGCCCCGCCGCGTCTTTTATCAGCGGAAGCACGCTGCGTATTGACGGGGCTCGGCCCCAGGTACGCATGGGCTGGCCGATGCGCGTCGCCGATGAAAAGGCGCAAACACGCGATGCCATCAAACCCTTCAACGGTTTTCACCGCGCCCAAACGCCCAAAGTTTTTGCCAAATAGTCCTCCCACAGTTTTTAGGCTGTAACCACCATGCAATTCACCCACGAACACACCGAAATTCAGAAAACTCTGAAGCGCTTCATTGACGCTGAAATCAATCCTCATGTGGACGAGTGGGAGGAGGCCGAGATGTTTCCCGCCCACGAAGTCTTTAAGAAGATGGGTAACTTGGGCCTGCTGGGCCTGACCAAACCAGAGGCCTATGGCGGCTCTGGTCTGGATTTCTCGTACAGCCTGGCTATGGCTGAGACGCTTGGCCATATCGATTGCGGTGGTGTGCCGATGGCCATTGGTGTGCAGACCGATATGTGCACGCCGGCACTCGCCCGCTTTGGCAGTGAAGAACTGAAGAAAGAGTTCCTGGCGCCCGCCATTGCAGGCGATACCGTCGGCTGCATTGGCGTGAGCGAACCTGGCGCGGGTAGCGATGTGTCAGCCATCAAATCGGTGGCACGCAAGGATGGCGACGACTATGTGATCACTGGACAGAAGATGTGGATCACCAACAGCCTGCAGGCCGACTGGATGTGCATGCTGGTCAACACGGGTGAGGGAGCGGGCGCGGCGGGCAACAATCCGCACAAGAACAAGTCCCTCGTCATCGTTCCGATGCGCGAGAACGGCAAGCTGCGCAAGGGCATCGAGGTGGCGCAGAAGATCCGCAAGATCGGCATGAATTCGTCCGACACCGGCCTGATCTATTTTGACGAGGTGCGGGTGCCTCAGCGCAATCGCATCGGCGCCGAGGGTCAGGGCTTCATCTACCAGATGCAGCAGTTCCAGGAAGAGCGACTGTGGGCGGCGGCCAGCTGCCTGCAGTCGCTCACCAACTGCATCGACTGGACCATCGCGTGGGCGCAGGAGCGCAAGCTGTTCGGCGGCGCGCTGGCGGACCAGCAGTGGGTGCAGTTCAAGCTGGCGGAGCTGAAGACCGAGGTCGAGAGCCTGCGCGCGCTGACCTACCGTGCCGGCGAACTGTATGTGTCGGGTCAGGACGTGCTCGAACTGGCGTCGATGGCCAAGCTCAAGGCCGGCCGGTTGAACCGCATCGTGCCCGACACCTGCCTGCAGTTCTGGGGCGGCATGGGCTTCACCTGGGAGAACAAGGTCTCGCGCATGTTCCGCGACGGCCGGCTGGCTTCGATCGGCGGCGGCGCCGACGAGGTCATGCTGCAGATCCTGGCAAAGACCATGGGCATCGCCAAGCGGCCGCAGGCCCGATGATGCAGATCCGCCGGCTGCTGGTCGCCAATCGCGGCGAGATCGCGCGCCGCATCCTGCGCACGGCACATCGCATGGGGATGGAAACCGTCGCGGTTTTTTCTGAGGCCGACGCTCAGGCTTTGCACGTGCGCGAGGCGACCCTTGCCCAGCCGCTCGGCGGGACGGCTTCCGCCGATTCCTACCTGCGCAGCGACAAGCTGATCGCGGCGGCCTGCGCCGCCGGTGCCGACGCGGTCCATCCGGGCTACGGTTTCCTGAGCGAGAACGCGGATTTCGCGCAGGCGGTGCGGGATGCCGGCCTGGTGTGGGTCGGTCCGCCGCCCGCGGCAATCCGCGCACTGGGCAACAAGTCCGGCGCCAAGCAGCTGGCGCAGGAGCGCGGCGTCCCGTGCCTGCCGGGGTATCACGGCGGGGACCAGTCGGAAACGCGTTTCGCGCTGGAGGCGGCTTGCATCGGTTTCCCGCTGATGGTGAAGGCCGCGGCCGGTGGCGGCGGACGCGGCATGCGGCTCGTCATGGCGCCGGCGCAACTCGAGGCTGCCTTGCAGTCCGCACGCTTCGAGGCGCAGGCCGCCTTCGGCTCGGGCGAGCTGCTGCTGGAGCGGGCGCTGCTGCGGCCGCGCCACGTCGAGGTGCAGGTGGTCGCCGACAGCCACGGCCACTGCATCCACCTGGGCGAGCGTGACTGCTCGGTGCAGCGCCGGCACCAGAAGATCGTCGAGGAGACGCCGAGTCCGGCGGTGGATGAGGCGCTGCGCCGTCGGATGGGCGAGTGCGCGGTGCAACTGGTGCAGGCTGCGGGGTATGTCGGGGCGGGGACGGTGGAGTTCCTGCTGGAGGACCAGCAATTCTTCCTGATGGAGGTCAACACGCGGCTGCAGGTGGAGCATCCGGTGACGGAGATGGTCACGGGGCTGGACCTGGTCGAGTGGCAACTTCGTATCGCGCAGGGCGAGCCGCTGCCGTTGTCGCAGGAGCAGGTGCAGTTCACCGGCCACGCGATCGAGGTGCGGCTGTGCGCCGAAGACGACGAGTTTCTCCCGCACGCCGGTACCGTCGGGCATTTCCTGCCTCCTCCCCCGGCGGACGGCCGGGGTCTGGGCCTGCGCTTCGACCACGCCATCTTCGACGGCCTGGCTGTCTCCCCCCACTACGACTCGATGCTCGGCAAGCTGGTCGCCCACGGGCCGACGCGTGCCGACGCGATCGACGTGCTGGTCGCTGCATTGCACGGCTTGCAGCTGCTTGGGCTGCCGACCAACCGCGCCTTCCTTGCCGCCTGCATCGACCATGAACAGTTTCGCAAGGGCCAGGCGCTGGTTCCCTTCCTGATCGAACAGGGCGCGGCGATCCGCGCGACGCTGCGCCAGCGGGAGGCCGAGGCGGCAGTCGGCGCGGGGCTCGCAGCGGTGTTCCCGCAAGCGCACCACTGCGGCGGCCACGGCGGCCTGGCCTGCCCTTTCCCACGCCCGCTGCGGCTGCGCCATCGGGGCGAGCTGCTGGCGGCCCGCGTGCGCGAGACGGCGCAGGGCGCTCTTGAAGTCGACACCGGTGACAGCGCCCGGACGCTGCGGCCTGCGAACGCCGCCTGCGTCCGCCTGGACGACGGCCGCTGGCACGTGCAGACCGGCGCGGTGGACCTCTTCATCGAGGACGCCTCGTTCCAGCCGGCAAGTTCCGACGTTGGCGCGGGTGCAGCCGGCGACCTGCGCGCGCCGTTCAACGGCAAGGTGATCGCGGTGAAAGTCGCGGCCGGCAGCGTCGTCGCCCGCGGCGACACGTTGCTGCTGCTCGAGTCGATGAAGCTGGAGCACGCGCTGGCCGCCACCCGCGCCGGCGTGGTCAAGTCGGTCCATGTGGAGGCGGGTCAGCAGGCGGCGACGGCGCAGGTGCTGGTCAGCTTCGAGGCGGCGCCGTGAATCACGAGCTGCAACGCGACATCGAGGCCATCGCCGACAGCGTCAAGCGCTTCACGCTGGAGCGGATCGCGCCGCACATCAATGCGTGGGACGAGGCCGGCGAATTTCCGCGTGGCCTGTACCGTCAGGCAGCGGCGCTCGGCCTGCTCGGGATGGGTTACCCGGAGGCGCTGGGCGGGACGCCGGCGTCGTTCGCCATGCGCAACGCCGTCTCCATCACCATGGCCCGCCACGCCGGCAGCGGCGGGCTGATGGCCAGCCTGTTTTCGCTCAATATTGGCCTGCCGCCGGTGCTCCTTGACGGCGCGCCGGAGCTGCAACAGGAGGTGATACCGCCGGTGCTGCGCGGCGAACGGATCGCGGCGCTGGCGATCACCGAGCCCGGCGGCGGCTCCGACGTCGCCGCGTTGCGCAGCACCGCCCGGCGCGACGGCGACGCGTGGGTGATCGATGGCGAGAAGGTATTCATCACCTCGGGCATGCGGGCTGACTGGATCACCATGGCCGTCCGCACCGGCGAAGGGAACGGCGCTGGCGGGATCTCGATGCTGCTGGTGCCCGGCGAAGCAGCGGGCCTGTCGCGCACGTCGCTGGACAAGATGGGCTGGTGGTGCTCCGACACG
>JACMQP010000034.1 GCA_014376915.1 Ramlibacter sp. | reverse complement strand
GGCGCCCCACCAGTTTTCCGCCACCAGCCCCGGCAGGCCCGCTTCGGCGAAGGTCGGGATCTCGGGAAACAGGCGCGATCGCCGCGCGCTGGTGATCGCCAGCGGGCGCAGCCGATTGGTCTTGATGAACTGCGACACCGGAAGCGCATCCGCCACCATCATGTTCAGGTGGCCGGCCAGCAGGTCGTTGACGGCCTGGCCACCGCCCTTGTAAGGCACGCCGATCAGTTTGACGTTGGCCTGGCGGATGATCAGTTCGCCGCCGAGGTGCGCCATGCTGCCCGGTCCGCTGGTGCCGAAATTGAGCGTTCCAGGCTGGGCGCGGGCAGCGGCCAGCATCTCGCCCAGGGTCTTGTACGGCGAGGCGACCGGAACGACCAGAATGTTCGGGGCGGTCGCCGTCAGGGCGATCGGGACGAAATCCTTCTCCATGTTGTAAGGCACCTTGGTGATCAGCGGATTGACCGCGACCGGACCGAGGTTGCCGACCACGAAGGTGTAGCCATCGGCCGGCTGGCGCGCCGTGTATTCCATCCCGATCGAGCCGGCAGTGCCGGGCTTGCTCTCGATGATGACCGGCTGGCCCCAGTACTCGCTCAACTTCTGCCCCATGATCCGGCCCATCAGGTCGGAGCTGCCGCCAGCCGGATAAGTCACCACCAACCGCACCGGCTTGGAAGGAAAACCCTGGGCCTGCGCGGCCAGCGGAAAAGCGCAAGCTACGGCAAGCGCCAGCGCAAAGTGCTGGAAGCGGCGGCGCGATGAGAGAACTGCTGTCATCAATTGGCTCCTGTCGGGTGGTTCGAATGCAGTGGGCTGGCGGAAAAAACCGGCGCGCCTCCGTCCGATCCAATTTACATTATCGTTTGCTAAACAAGCATCCACGCTTTCCCTCATGCTCAAGACTGCCACCCCCGCCGGCCGCGCCGACCAGACCCTCTCGCTCAACATGAAACTGCTGGCCCACCATGCGCTGGCCGGCCATGGCGGACTTGGGGAAGGCATCTCGATGCAGCTGACCGGCGACGGCAGGCGCATCCTGTGGCTGGCGCACGAAGCCGCGCCGAAAAATTTCTCGGGCGTCGACGTCACCGATCCGCGCAATCCGAAGCTGATCGTGCAGACCGACCTGCCGCACATGAAGCTGCGCTCCAATTCGCTGGACGTGGTGGGCAGCATTTTGGCGGTCGCCTACCAGGCCAGCGCCGTCGGCATCAAGCCGGCCGGCGTCGACCTGTTCGACGTCAGCGTTCCCGAAAAGCCGAAGCTCATTTCGCACTTCGACTGCTCGGGTCCGCATTCGCGCGGCGTGCATGCGTTGTGGTTCGTCGACGGCAAGTACATCCACATGTCGGCCGGCGCGTCCGACTTCATCCCGCGCAACCCGCTGGACGACCAGTTCTACCGGATCCTGGACGTGTCCGACCCAGCGCGTCCGGTGGAGGCCGGGCGCTGGTGGTACCCCGGCACCCGCGAAGGCGACGAGGCGCCGCCGCCGGCGCGCCTGGCGCCGCAATTCGACATGGGGTTCCGCACCCACAACACCAACGTCTTTCCCGAGCGGCCGGACCGGGCCTTCGTCGGCTACATCGACGGCGGCGCGCTGGTGCTCGACATCTCCGACATGGGCAACATCAAGGTGGTGTCGAAGTGGAATCATTCGCCGCCGTTCAACGGCTTCACCCACACGGTGCTGCCGCTGTTCGAGCGCAAGCTGTGGGTGGTGAGCGACGAGTGCGTGCAGGACAACGGCGCCGACTGGCCCAAGCTGGTGTGGATGATCGACGCCCGCGACGAGGCCAACCCGGTGCCGATCGGCACCTTTCCGGCCCCGCCGTTCGAAGCGTTCGCAAAGCGCGGTGGTCGCTTCGGCGCGCACAACCTGCACGAGAACCTGCCGGGCCCGGTGTCGTTCCGCTCCGACACCATCATCATCGGCACCTTCTTCAATGCCGGTGTCCGCGTCTACGACACCAGCGATCCGTACCGGGTCGAGGAGATCGCCTATTACGTTCCGGGCGCGCCCAAGCTGTCGCCCGCGGGCGCCATCCAGCTCAACGACGTGTACGTGGACGATCGGCGCATCGTCTACACGGTGGACCGCTTCACCGGCGGGCTGTACGTGCTGGAGCTGAACATCTAGGGGGTGTCGCTTGAGCGAATCGCGCGACCCACTCGTCGGCAGGCTTCCGGTCACCCTCATCACCGGCTTCCTGGGCAGCGGCAAGACCACGCTCATCGCCAGGCTGGTGCGGCACCCCGCGATGGCGCGCGTCGCGGTGGTGATCAACGAGATCGGCGAGATCGGCATCGACCACGACATCGTCTCGATGGCGTCGGAGAACATCGCGCTGCTGGCCAACGGCTGTATCTGCTGCTCGGTCCGCACCGACCTGCAGGAGACACTGCGCGACCTGTTCGCGCGGCGCCGGGTCGGGCAGGTCGCCGACTTCGACCGGGTCATCATCGAGACCACCGGCCTGGCCGATCCGGCGCCGGTGCTGCAGACCCTGAGCAGCGACACGTTAATCGCGGCGCAATACCGGCTGGACGGACTGGTGACGCTGGTGGACGCCGTCAACGGCGCGTCGCAGCTGGTCAACCACGCCGAGCCCGCCAAGCAGATCGCGCTGGCCGACCGGATCCTGCTGACCAAGAGCGACATCGCCACGCCCGAAGCGGTGGCCGAGCTCAAACTGGCGATCCAGGAAATCAATCCCGGCGCCGCGGTCTCGCTGGTGGTGAACGGCGCGATCGACCCGGCCGAACTGACCGGTTTGGGCCTGGGAAGTGCAAGGGCCAGCCCCGCGACGCTGAGCTTCCTAGGCGAAGCGCTTGAGGGAGAAGGCTCCGCCGGAGAACGCCGCCTGGGCCGCCGGTCGCCGCTGCACGACGCCTCGATCAATACCCTGTCGCTGCGGTTCCACAAGCCCTTCACCTGGCACGCTTTTTCGTCCGCGCTGGAACTGCTCACCACCTTGCGCGGGCCCGACATGCTGCGGGTCAAGGGAATCGTGAACGTCGAGGGGTCACCGGTGGTGGTGCAGGGCGTGCAGCACCTGTTTCATGCACCGGTGCCGCTCGACCGCTGGCCGAGCGCCGACACCGACACGCGGCTGGTCTTCATCACCCGCAACATCGAGGAGCGGACCATCCGCAACCTGCTCGATGCCGTGGCGGATGCGACCCCGCGCAAGACCTCCTGACTAAGCCCTGCCGGCGCCGCCCAGCCACCAGACCGGCAGCTGCGTGCAATCCGCGGCGTCGAGTCCGGCCGCGCCGGCCTGCTCGAAGCTTTGCAGCGTGCGTTGCGCCAGCGGCAGCCGGACGTTGTGCAGCGCGGCCTGGTCCAGCATGGAGCGCAGGTCCTTGCGCATCGTCGCCACGTTGACGCTCACGGCGCCACTGGCGTCGCCGGCCAGGGCCTGCGCGATCATCGGGCCCCTGGCCTTGAGCATGTTCGGTCCGCCCGAGGTGTCCGCCAGGATGTCGATCACGCGCGCCGGTTCCAGGCCCAGCGGCTGCAGCAGCGAAAGAGCCTCCGACAGCGTCTGCCAGTACACCATCAGCGGCAGGTTGATGGCCAGCTTCACGGTAGCCCCGGCCCCCAGCTCGCCGACATGCTCGATCCGCCGGCACAACACCTCGAGCAACGCGCGGGCGCGTTCGAGGTCTGGCGCCGCGCCGCCGACGAACCCGAGCAACTTGCCCTGCTGCGCCGGGCCCACGCTGCCGCCGACCGGACATTCGAGGTAGCGCGAGCCGCTGGCCCGGACCCGGGCTCCCATCGCCTGCTGCTTGGCCGGCCGCACGGTGCTCATGTCGATGAAGAGATGATCACCGGTCGCGCCCGCGAGCAGGCCCTGCGTGCCGAAGTAGACCTCGTCGAGCGCCGCCTCATCGGTCAGCATGGTGATCACCGTTGCCGCTTCGCCGGCCAGTGCCGCGGATGTCGGCGCCCAGCGAGCGCCCTCCGCGAGCAGCGGCTGGGCGCGTTCGGCGGTGCGGTTCCAGACGCTGACCTGGTGGCCGGTGGCCAGCAGCCGCCGCGCGATCGCCGCGCCCATCTTGCCGGTCCCGGCAATGCCGATATGCATGCTTGTCTCCTTGACGCGAAATTTCGCTAAGTTATCATAAGATAAACAAACTGCAACAACACTGGAGACGCCCTTGTTCTATACCTG
>JACMQP010000308.1 GCA_014376915.1 Ramlibacter sp. | reverse complement strand
GCCATCAGCTTGCCGTCCTTGATCAGCGGCAGCGCCGACGACAGCGGCGCGAAGAACCAGTCGTTGCGCCCGCCGATCACGTCGCTCAGCGCCTCCGGCGTGCCCTTGAAGGGGACGTGCACCGCATCGAAGCCGGCCTGCAGCTTGAACTTCTCGGCGTTCAGGTGGGTGGCGCTGCCAACGCCGGCCGAAGCATAGTTGAGCGCACCCGGCTTGGCCTTGGCGGTAGCCACCACATCGGCGACCGTCTTCCAGCCGCGCTCCGGCGAGACCACCATCACGTTGGGCAGGGCGGCCAGCGGCGTGATGCCGGTCAGGTCGCGCAGCGTGTCGTACGAGAGGTTCGGATAAATCGCCGGGTTCAGCGCGTGGCCGGAGGAATGGATCAATACCGTGTAGCCGTCGGCCTCGCCCCTGGCCACCTGCGCCGCGGCGATGGTGCCGCCGGCGCCGGGCTTGTTCTCGATGATGATCGGCTGGCCCAGCCCCTTGCTCATGGTGTCGCCGACCGTGCGGGCAATGATGTCGGTGCCGCTGCCGGCCGTGAACGGCACGATGAAGCGGATCGGCTTGCTGGGGTAAGGCGCCTGGGCGATGGCGCCGGACGAAGCCAGCACCGCCGCCAGCACAGTGAACGTCGAAAGCAGTTTTTTCATGTTGTCTCCTGGTGTTCTCAATGGGAAGCCGTCAGGCCCAGCGCCCGGATGATCTTCTGCCCCGAGGTCCGCAGCGCCTCCAGCCCCGGCAAGAGGTCGACCCCGACCAGCCGGCCGTCGCGCTTCTTCCAGCGCCCTGCGACCATCACACTGTCGATGTTGGCGAGCGAGGTCTGCATCACGACAGTGCTGACGGGGTCGTGCACCGGCTGCATGTTCAGGTCGCTGGCGCGGATCACGACCAGGTCGGCCTGCTTGCCGGGCGCCAGCGAGCCGATGCGGTGCTCCTGCTTCAACATGCGCGCGCCCTCGAGCGTGACCCACGACAGCGCCTCGCGCGTCGTGATGGTCGAGGTCGGTGGAATCGTTCCGTGCGCTTCACGGTGAGCGACGTTGTCGAGGCTGCGCTGGATGCCCAGGGCAATCCGCGCCTGCGTCAGCATGTCGCCGCTCATCACGCTTTCGAGGTCGACGCCCAGCGACGGCGCCCGGCCGAACTTGCGCAGCCGGCCCGTGATCGGATGGCCGTGGCCCTGCGACATTTCACTTTCGGCGGCGGCGGAAAAGCTCATGCCGAGTTCGCAGAAGCGCTGCAATTGCACGTCGCTCAGCGCGTGGCCGTGGACGATGTTGATGTTGTCGTCCAGCAGCCCGGCAGCCTCCAGCCTCTCCCAGCCGTCAGGCGTGCGCGCGGCGCCGCCGCCCTGGTGCAGCGAGGCGATGATGCCCAGCTCCCGCGCCATGCGGAAGTCTTCCAGCGCCACATCCAGCGCGCAGTAGTGCGGACCGAGCACCGCCGCCTGCACGCTGAGCAGCGGATTCCCCTGGTGCTTTTTGAGCAGCCGCTCGATCTCGGCGCGCGGATGCGGCACTTCCCAGAACGGCGTCTGGCCCGGCTTGGGATCGGGCTTGGGTGTGCCATGGAAGAAGGCGGCGCGAATGCCCGATTCGAGCAGACCCTGGATCGCAGCGTCGTTGTGCTCCGGCGTCGGGTTGTTGTGGCACCAGTCGGCCAGTGTCGTGGTGCCGCAATTGAGCTGGTTGAGCGACCCCATCAGCGTGGCGATGTGCAGGTCGTGCGGCTGGAACACGGTGGCCAGCCCGGCGTGCATGTTCCTGAAGTATTCCAGCAACGTCCAGTTGGCGGCGACGCCGCGCAGCGCCGTCTGCCAGGTGTGCATGTGGGCGTTGATGAGGCCCGGGATGACGATGCAACCGGCGGCATCCATCACCTGCACGTCGTCCACATGGAGCGAGGGCGCGATGTCGGTGATGCGGTCGTCCGTCACCAGGATGTCGGCCTGCGGCAGGTCGCCCTGCGCGTCCATGGTCAGGACGGTCGCGCCGCGAATGAGGGTGCGGCTCAAGGTCAGCTTTCCAGGCCGTCGCTCATCTTCACGTTGTCGGGAGTGAGTTCCAGCCCGGCGTCCTT
>JACMQP010000307.1 GCA_014376915.1 Ramlibacter sp. | reverse complement strand
GGCCGCCCAGTCCATCATCCGCCGCGCCATCGGCTCGATGCCGACGGTGGCGCTGATCACCACCGCTGCCGTCTCCACCGCCTCCAGCGCCGGAAGCGACTGGCCAAGGCATTCAGAGGACCCGGGCGTGTCGATCAGGTGGGTGTGGACGCCGCCGTGGTGGAAGTGCAGCAGCGACGAATTCAGCGAGTGCAATGCCTTGCGTTCCAGCGGGCCGTGGTCGCTGAAGGTGGTGCCGCGTTCCACGCTGCCGGGCGTCCCGATCGCGCCAGCCTTCCAGAGCAAGGCTTCCGCCAGGCTAGTCTTGCCGGCGGCGGCAGGACCTACCAGGGCCAGGGTCCGCAGCGAGGCGATGTCAGGCATGGGCATGGACGTCTCCGGTGGAAACAGGCAGCCATGGTAAGCCTGCGGGCCGCGGGAGGGGCGGGGGATACCCGCCGCCGATCGAATCGGTAGTGCCGGACGGATTCCCGAGCGCCCGTGGCATTTGTCCTACACCAGTTGAGTGGCTGCTCGCTACGCTTGGCCGCATGGAACCAGACAGAGCCAAAGACCGCAAAGCCCACTCGCAGCGCGACGAATACAAAGCGGCCAGCGACAACATCAGGGAGGCCGGCCGCACCCTCCAGCGCAAGTCGTTTCAGCAGCAGACGGAATCCTTCTGGTCGACCGGGACCGCCTCACACGGCGAAGACAGCTCGTTCGACACGCTTTCCAACCCGCCGCAATCCGACCGGGCTGGCTAGCCCACGGCGCGCCGCTTTTCGCGTAGGCTGTGACGGTCTCGTGCAAGACCGACAGCCTTCCTGAAGGGTTCCAAGAAGATGGCCAACGCGAACATCCATTCCGCTCACGCGGCGGTGCGCTCTCTGCGTTCGCCGCCCCCCGAGGGCGCGATCAGTGCCCCTCAGGTGGCCGGGCGGGCACTGATGGACTCCGGCACTCGCCTGAAGATCGGGATCTCGGCTTGCTTCATGCACGCCGATCCGGCGCGCGTGCTGTTCACCGGCAAGACGCTGCAGTACGTCGAGCAATCGATCGCGCACTGGGTGATGTCCACCGGCGCGCTGGCGGTGATGGTGCCCAGTCCCACCGGCACCACCCAGCGTGGCGACGTCACCCTGGACCACTTCGCGCAGTGGCTGGATGGCCTGGTTCTGCACGGCGGCGCCGACGTCTCTCCCCTGAGCTACGGCGAGCAGCCGCTGCAGGAAAAGTGGGCCGGCGACAAGGTCAGGGACGACTATGAGATCGCACTGGTGGCGGCCTTCGAGCGCCACCGCAAGCCTGTGTTCGGCGTCTGCCGCGGCCTGCAGCTGATGAACGTGGCGTACGGCGGCACGCTGTACCAGGACATCGCCACCCAGGTCCCCGATTCGCTGAAGCACCGCGACGCCGCCGTCTACGACCAGAATTTCCACAGCATCGACATCATGCCGAATTCGCGGCTGGCCGCGTTGTATCCGCGGGCCCGGCGGGTGATCGTCAACAGCATCCACCACCAGGCGATCAAGGCGCTGGCGCCGGGCTTCCAGGTCGAGGCGTTGAGTCACGAGGACGGGCTCATCGAGGCGATCCGGCGCAGCGACGCCAGCAAGCCCTACCTGGCGGCGGTGCAGTGGCATCCGGAATTTCATCTTGCTGGTTCGAGGACCCTCGACGACGCCGCGTTGCTGCAGGATTTTCTCGACGCCGCCGCCGCCGCGTGACCGGGCCTGGAGAAGCAACGCTCGAGAGTGGCCGGCAGCAAGGCAGAAACGGTGAAGGCCTTACGTCCCAAGTCCCCCCTGCCGCGCAAGATGCACCTGGTGCAACGTAATCTTGCGGACCTCGGCCTGGCTGGTCTCGATATGCGCGCGCAGCAGCAGCGACGCCTGATCGCCCCGCTTTCTCTGGATCGCCTTCAGGATTTTCCCGTGTTCCTCGTAAGTCGCATCGATGCGCGCCTGCTTGGTGAAGTCCAGCCTTCGGATCATCCGGATGCGGTCGGTCACGTCGCGATGCACCTTGGCCATCTCGTTGTTGCCGGCGGCAGCCACCAGAGAACAGTGAAACTCCTCGTCCCATTGGGACACCTGCGCCATGCCGGCGCTGCGCTCAGCGGCGGGCACCAGCCAGATCGCGACCAGCGCATCGAGCAGCCCGCGGTCGACACGCCCGGCGTCTGCGCACAGGCGCTGGATGGCGGTGGTCTCGAGCACCAGGCGCAGGTCGTACAGCTGCTCGAACTGCTCGAAGTCGAACGGCAGCACGCGCCAGCCGCTGCGAAACAGCACTTCGACGTACCCCGCCTGCTGCAGCCGGAACAGCGCCTGCCGCACCGGGGTGCGGGAGACGCCGAGCCGCTCGCTGATTTCGTTCTCGGTGAAGCGGTCGCCGGGCACCAGCTGGAACCCGGCGATGTCGCGCTTCAACTGCTCGTAGACCGCGTCGGCCCGCGACTTGAAGGCCGGCGCTTCGACTGTTCGGGACGGGCGGCGAGCGGCGGTGATGTGCACGTCGGATGCACTCAGGCTGGCGCAATCGCAAGCGCTGCAAGAAATTGCTCACTGCTTGCCGTCCAGCCGACGATCGCGCCCTGGGCCCGAATCATCTCCAGCGCTGAAGCCTTGAACTTCGGGAAGTAGCTTTCGGTGCAATCCTCCAGCAGCAGGCAGTCGTAACCACGGTCGTTGGCCTCGCGCATCGACGTCTGCACGCACACCTCGGTGGTCACGCCCATGAACAGCAGGTGCGTGATGCCCGCATTGCCCAGGAGCTCGTGCAGCGGCGTCGCGTAGAAGGCCCCCTTGCCCGGCTTGTCCAGCACGATCTCGCCCGCCGCCGGCGCCAGCTCGGCGACGATCTGGCTGCCGGGCTCGCCGCTCACCAGGATGCGGCCCATCGACCCGGCGTCGCCGATGCGCAGCGTCGGGTTGCCGCGGTTGCGCTTGGCCGGTGGGCAGTCGACCAAGTCGGCGCGGTGGGCCTCGCGGGTGTGCACCACCACGCCACCAGCCGCGCGCCACGCCTGCAGCACTCGCTGGCAGGCCGGCACGATGGCCTGCAGCAGCGAGACGTCGTTGCCCAGCGTTTCGCCGAAACCGCCGGTCTCGACGAAGTCGCGCTGCATGTCAATGATCACGAGCGCCGCCTTGCGCACGGCGAAGTCGTAGCCGAAGGGGTTGGCGTCGATGTGGATCATGCTGCTGCCTCCTCATGGTGGCCGCCGCCCATGTGGGCGCCGAGCACGTGGCGTTCGGCGCTGGTGGCAGGGGTCTCGAACACGATGCGGCCTTCGCTCATCACCACGATGCGGTCTGCCAACTCCATCAGTTCATCGAGGTCCTCGCTGATCAGCAGCACAGCACCGCCGCGGTCGCGCACGCCACGTAACCGGCCGTGGATTTCCTTGACGGCGGCGAAGTCCAGGCCGAACACCGGGTTGGCAGCGATCAGCACGTTGATTTCGCCGTGCAGTTCGCGCGCCAGCACCGCCCGCTGCACGTTGCCGCCCGACAGGCTGCGGATCGGTGCGTTTTCGCCCTGGGTCTTGATGCCGTAGGCGGCGATCCAGTCGCGCGCCCGTCTGCGCCAGTCGGCATAGCGCAGCCGCCCGCCTCGGTAGAGCGGCGCCCGATCGAAGTCGCGCAACGCCATGTTCTCCGCCACGCTCATCTCGGCGACGCAGGCATTGCGCAGCGGCTCCTCGGGCAGGCTGCGGACCTTGAGCCGGTGGTTTTCTTCGCGCCGCGCGGCATAGGGCTGGCCCAGCACCTCGACCTCGCCGCCAACACGGTGGCGCTGGCCGACCAGCGCCTCCACCAACTCGCGCTGGCCATTGCCGGAGACG
>JACMQP010000306.1 GCA_014376915.1 Ramlibacter sp. | reverse complement strand
CGCTGGCGCTGTCCGGCGCGCTGGCGATGAGCAGCACGGCGATCGTGGTCAAGCTGATGGCCGAACGGCTGGAGCTGGAAAGCGAGCACGGCAAGCGGGTCATGGGAGTGCTGCTGTTCCAGGACCTGGCCGTGGTGCCGCTGCTGGTGCTGATTCCGGCGTTGGGCAGTCCGCCAGAAACGCTGCTGCTGGCGTTGGGCCTGGCCACGCTGAAGGCGGCGGCACTGATCACGCTGCTGCTGGCCGGTGGCCAGCGCGTGATGCGCTGGTGGCTCACGCTGGTGGCGCGGCGCAAGAGCGAAGAGCTGTTCGTGCTGAACCTGCTGCTTGTCACGCTGGCCCTGGCGTACCTGACCGAGCTGGCCGGGCTGTCGCTCGCCCTGGGCGCCTTCATCGCCGGCATGTTGATTTCCGAAACCGAGTTCAAGCACCAGGTCGAGACCGACATCCGGCCGTTCCACGATGTTCTGCTGGGGCTGTTCTTCATCAGCATCGGCATGCTGCTGGACTGGCGGCTGGTGGCTGAACGCTGGGGCCTGGTGCTGCTGCTGCTGACGGTGCCGGTGCTGTTCAAGCTGTTGCTGGTGATGGGACCGGCGCGGCTGCTGGGCGCCTCGATGGGAGTGTCGCTGCGCACCGGCCTGTACCTGGCGCAGGCGGGCGAGTTCGGCTTCGTGCTGCTGACGCTGGGCCAGCAAAACGGCTTGATCCCGCCGCGGCTGCTGAACCCGATCCTGGCCAGCATGGTGCTGAGCATGGTGGCGACGCCGTTCATCATCATGTACAGCAACCGCATTGTGCTGAAGCTGGTCGCGGGGGAGTGGCTGCAGCAGTCGCTGCAGATGACATCGATCGCGCGCAAGTCGATCAATACCAGCAAGCACGTGATCATCTGCGGCTACGGCCGCTGCGGCCAGAACCTGGCCCGTATGCTGGAACGCGAAGGCATCCAGTACCTGGCGCTGGACCTGGATCCGGACCGGGTGCGCCAGGCTGCGGCCGCCGGCGATTCGGTGGTGTACGGCGATGCCGCACGGCTACAGGCGCTGATGGCCGCCGGCCTGGCGCGCGCCAGCGCCGTGGTCGTGACTTACCTGGACGTGAACAGCGCTTTCAAGGTGCTGGGTCACACCCGCGCCCACGCACCACAGGTCCCGGTCATCGTTCGCACGCTGGACGACAGCAATCTCGAGCGGCTGCAAGCCGCCGGCGCCACCGAGGTGGTACCCGAAACGCTGGAAGCTTCGATGATGCTCGCCAGCCACGCGCTGGCGCTGGTCGGCGTGCCGATGCGCCGCGTGATCCGTATCGTGCAAGACCAGCGCGATGCCCGCTACAGCCTGCTGCGCGGCTACTTTCACGGAGCGGACGACGACACCGTTAACGAGCGCGAGCAGGAGCGCCTGGCCACCGTGACCTTGCCGCCAGACGCAGCGGCAGTGGGCCGGCCGCTGCCGCTGTTCGCGTTCAATGCGATCGACGTGCGCATCGCCAGTCTGCGCCGCGCCAACGGGCAGGCCGTGCCGCTCGGGGACCAGCCGCTGTTGCTGAATGGCGACGCGCTGGTGCTTTCGGGCCTGCCCGAGTCGCTGGCGCTGGCCGAAGAAAAATTGCTTCGCGGTTGAACGAAGGTCCTGCGATTGACCAGCACCCGAACCGTCGGAGAAACCTGCGAACTGGAATACGGCAGTGCGACCGTCGAACTGCGTCGCTCAGCGCAGCTCGCCGTATTGCGTGCCGCTCAGCAGCGGCGATTTTTGGTCGGTATCCGGCATCTCGGTGTCTTCGTAGCCGGTCAGCAGGGTGTAGCTGCGCGGTCCGTGATGGCCCTTGCCGTCGCTATCGTGCGCGTTGCCTGTTTCCCTGACGGCAGCCAGCGGAGCCGGCCTGGAGCCCGCCACTAGCGCCCGCTTGAACGCTTCGACCTCGTCGGCCTGGATCGGCTCGTAAGCCGCGCCGCGCGCGGCTGGCGGCATCATCTCTTCGACCACTGCATGGAGCGCTGCTGGCTGCGAGTCAAGCTGCATCGGCTGCGAGTCGGTGCCTTTGGGAGGGTGGCGCGCATCGGACCGGCCGACCGCGACGTGCTGGTTCACCCGCCAATAAACCGCCGTCACCACGAGGTCGTGGCGCGCCTTCGCGGACTGGGCAATCAGGGATTCGATCTCGGCGAGATTGTTCGGGTCGCCGCCGGCGCCCCGCGCCAGGTCCATCATGATCAGGAACTGGCGACCATCGACGTCAAGCGACAGCACCTTGAACTTGTAGCTGGCCGACAGCACGCCGGCGCGCACCATTGCTTCGCGCACGACTGCGTAAAGCAGTTCCCGCCGCGCAGCGCGCTCGCTCTTGCGCTTGGTGGGGTCGCCGCTGGTGCCGTCGCGCGTCGACTTGCGGCGCGGTCCAGGATGGGCGGGGGCGCCTGACGACTTGGGGCTCGTCCGGCTGGAAAATAGCCAGCTCATGAGGGACATCGGGAGTCCTTTGTGATTTCTCGGGATGATTGTGACGCGCCCCGTCGAAAAACGGGTGGAGCGCTGAGCGCGGGCGGCTTCAGGTGACAGCCACTCTACGCGGCTTGTTCATCAGCCGGCGCGAAACCAGGGAGCCAAGCCCCATGGCGATTTCAAGCGCGACTGCCGGTTGCCGGTTGGTCAGCTCGGTGAAGCGGATCGGTGTCAGGCACCAGATCTTGGCAGTGGTTGCCGCTTGCACCGTGGCGTTGCGTGGCAGACGCGAGAAGAAGGCGCCTTCGCCGACGGCGGAGCCCGCCTCAACCATCGCCAGCCGCACACGGCCCTTGGCGTCCTCGTAGTGGACACTGAGGGTGCCCGTTTCAACGATGTACAGAGTGCGGTCGACGGCCCCCTGCTCGATCAGCTTCTGCCCCTGGGTGAGGACGAACGGCTGAAGGTAGCCCGCGAGCAGGTCCCACTGTTGCAGCGTGAGCGCCGGCGCAAACGCGTCGGTGGACTCGTTTTGCTTGGTGACCTTGATCAGGGCCTGGATGTCAAACTTGATCGGCGATCGCAGTGGGGCATTCATCGTGGTTGACGGTAACCAGCGCCCGGACCGGCCACAAGGCCTTTAACGCGTCCTTACACCTGATACGGAAGTTACAGCTGCTCCATTGTTACTTGCCAATGCAGAAGCTGGAGAAGATCACGCCCAGCAGGTCGTCGGATGTAAATTCGCCGGTGATTTCATTCAGCGCGTTCTGCGCGAGCCGCAACTCCTCGGCCAGCAGGTCAAGCGCCTGCGCGCGCTGCGCCAGCAACACCACGGCTTGCGAAAGGTGCGCAGCCACGCGGCTCAGTGCCTGCACGTGGCGCTCACGCGCCATGTAGACGCCCTCTGGCGCAGCCTGCCAGCCAGCGACCTGCAGCAGCTTGCCGCGCAGGCCGTCAAGGCCGGCGCCGGTCCTGGCGGACAACAGGAAGCTGTCGTGGCCGGCGATCTGCGGCGCACTGGCGGCCGGCGCCGCATCCAGCTTGTTCCAAACGTCGATGACCGGCACGCGCGCGGGCAGGCGCGTCGCCAGCGCTTGCGCCACCGCGACGTCGCCCGCAATGTAATCGGAGGCCATCGCGCGCGTCAGGTCGTGCAGAAACAGTACCGCGTCGGCGGCTTCGATTTGGCCCCAGGCTCGCTGGATGCCGATCTTTTCCACTGCATCCTCGCTGTCGCGCAGCCCGGCGGTGTCGATCACGTGCAGCGGCACCCCCTCGATCTGGATGGTCTGGCTCACCACGTCGCGCGTGGTTCCGGCGACGGGCGTGACGATTGCAAGCTCGGCGCCCGCTAATGCATTGAGCAGCGAACTCTTGCCGGCGTTGGGCTGGCCGGCGATCACCACCTTGATGCCTTCGCGCAACAGGGCGCCCTGGCGCGCGCGCTGCATCACACGCGCCAGCGTCTGCTGCAGGCGCTCGAGTTGGCCTTGCGCGTCGGCCTGCTGCAGGAAGTCGATTTCCTCTTCGGGGAAATCCAGCGTCGCCTCCACCAGCATGCGCAGGCGGACCAGTGCGTCGCGCAGCGCCTGCACCTCCCCGGAGAACTCGCCGGCCAGCGAGCGGCTGGCGCTGCGGGCCGCCGCTTCGGTGCTCGCGTCGATCAGGTCGGCGATGGCCTCGGCCTGCGCCAGATCGATCTTGTCGTTAAGGAAGGCGCGTTCGGTGAATTCACCGGGCTGGGCCACCCGCATCCCGGTTGCCTTGCCGGCTTCGAGACAACGCGCCAGCAGCAACTGCAGCACCACCGGCCCGCCATGGGCCTGCAGCTCCAGCACGTCTTCGCCGGTGTAGGAATGCGGGGCCGGGAAATGGATGGCCAGCCCCTGGTCGATGGCACTGCCGTCTGCCGCGCGGAACGGCAGGTACGTGGCCTCCCGGGGTTTCAGGCTCCGGCCGCACAGCGCCTCGATCACGGGTTCGACCGAAGCGCCCGACACCCGCACGATGCCGACTGCGCCGCGGCCCGGAGCGGTAGCGATCGCGGCGATCGGCTGGGTGTGGCGTGAAAGGTCCATTGCAACGGGCAAGGGCCGCAAAGCGGCCCCTGTGAGTGGATTACGTACCCGCTTTTACCTGAACTTCGGCAGGTTGAACTGCGGCGGCACGCCCATCCGGGTGTTGATCAGCCACTGCTGCGCGATCGACAGCACGTTGTTGGTAATCCAGTACAGCACCAGGCCGGCCGGGAAGAAGAAGAACATCACGCTGAAGGCCAGCGGCATGATCCACATCATCTTGGCCTGCATCGGATCCGGCGGCGCCGGGTTGAGCGCGGTCTGCAGCATGGTGGTCAGCGTCATCACGACCGGCAGGATGAAGAACGGATCGGGAGCCGACAGGTCGTGGATCCAGCCGACCCAGGGCGCGCCGCGCATCTCGACGCTGGACAGCAGCACCCAGTAGAGCGCGATGAACACGGGGATCTGCACCATGATCGGCAGGCAGCCACCCATCGGGTTGACCTTCTCCTCGCGGTAGATCTTCATCATCTCCTGCTGCATCTGCTGCGGGTTTTCCTTGAGGCGCTCCCGCATGGCCATGACCTTGGGGTTGATGGCCTTCATCTTGGCCATGCTCTGATAGCCCTTGGCCTGCAGCCAGTAGAACGCGATCTTGATCAGCAGCACCAGGCCCATGATGGCCCAGCCCCAGTTGCCCACCACACTGTGGATCTGGTCCAGCAGCCAATACAGCGGCTTGGCCAGGATCGTGAGCCAGCCGTAATCCTTGACCAGCTCGAGGCCCGGCGCGATCTGCTCCAGCACCTTTTCCAGCTGCGGGCCGGCGAAGAACCTGGCATCCACCGACTTGGTGGCGCCGGGGGCGATGGCCTCCAGCGGGGCGATCATGCCGACGGCGTACAGGTTGTTGTCGACCTTGCGCACGAACAGCTCGCGTTTGACGCCTTCAGGCAGGATCCAGGCGCTGGCGAAATAGTGCTGCACCATCGCCACGTAGCCGTTGGTCGACTCCTTGTCGATCTCGGCTTTGTTGTTCTCGATGTCCTTGAACTCGATCTTGTGGAATTTCTTGGCCTCGGTGTAGGCCGCCGGGCCTGTGAACGTCGAATAGAACGACGACTCGCCCGGCAGCTTGTTGCCGTCGCGGACCAGCTGCATATAGAGCTGCGGCGAGACTGGCGCGGTGCCGGTGTTCATCACCTCGTGCTTCACCGCGACGTCATACGCGCCGCGCTTGAGGGTGTACGTCTTGACCAGCTTGACGCCACCGACGTCGGCGGATTCGAATTTCACCGTGAGTGCGTTGACGCCGTCCGTGAGCTCCCGGTCGCCGCTTACAGTCATCGGTGTCTTGTGGGTCGGGTAGGCGCCGCCAATCAGGCCGCTCTGCGCCACGTAAACGCGATTGGCGTTCTGCTCCAGCAGCACGAACGTGCCGGTCTTGCCGTCGCCGGCCTGCTTGAGGAATTCGCTCTTGACGATGGTGCCGCCTTCGCTGTCGAAGGTCAGGCGCAGCAGGTCGGTCGTGACGGTAACCAGCTCGCGCGGCGCGGTGGAGGACGCCGGCGAGATGGTGCCGGGCACCGACGAAGCCGTGCCGACCCCAGCGGGCGGGGTGGCCGTGGTGGCGGCAGGCACGCCAATCGCAGCCGGCGCGTTGACAGCCGCGGGCGTGGCGGAAGGCGCGGTCACCGCCGCCTTGGTGCCGAGCATGAAAGTGCCCTTCTGACCGTTGTGGATCTGCCATTTGTCCCAGAGCAACACCATGGAGAAACCGAAGATCACCCACAGGATGGTGCGGCGAATGTCGTTCATGAAGACTTCTTTTGTGAAAAGGGAGAGCGCAGGTGGCTCAGGAATCGGGGGGGCAGCAGCTGGTCCGGCACCGGGTCGGCCCCGCCCTGGCACCAGGGGTGGCAATGGCCCAGCCGCGCCAGCGTGAGATAGGTTCCGCCAGCCGCGCCGTGCTGCTCCAGTGCCTGCAACGAATAAACCGAGCAGGTGGGGCTGAAGCGGCAGGCCGACCCGAGCCACGGCGACAGCAACAGCCGGTAGCCCTTGACCAGGCCAATCAGGACGGCCTGAATCATCGCGCCGCCCGGGCAAACAGCTGCTTCAGCTCGCTGCGCACTGCCTGCTTGAGGGCATCGGAGCTGGCACTGGGGAATTTGGCACGGTCGAAAGTGCTGCGCAACCGCACCACATGGGCGGCTTGGGTCAGGCTGGCTTCGAGATCACCACTCACGGCGTAGATCTGGCGCCTGATTGCATTGCGCGTCACGGCCCGCTTGGCCCACCGCTTGGGGATCAGCGCGCCGACCCACGGCTGCGCTGTGGCGAACAGAACCTGGGATCCCGCGGATCCAGGCCCTGTGGCCGGAGGTGGAGCGTCTCCTTCGGATGCCGATCGCATGGACTCAGCTCCTGGGGTTGCGGGTAACGACGGCTGCGGGTCGAGGCCGGTGCGGTGCAGTGCGAAATGCGCCGTCCTCGACACCGTGCCGCCAGCCAGGACAGCCTGGAACTGCGCCCGGGTCTTGAGCCTCTGCACTGGACGACCGCGTGGCTGCGGCAGTGGCTTCAGACAGCCAGGCGCTTGCGGCCCTTGGCGCGGCGTGCATTGATGACCGCACGGCCGCCGCGGGTCTTCATGCGGACCAGAAAGCCGTGGGTGCGTGCGCGGCGCACTTTGGAGGGTTGGTAGGTGCGTTTCATGTTGGTTCTCAGGGAAACCCACGATTATCGCGGAAATCTTCAATTGCGGCAAGGCCGCGGGAGATGGCATCGAAGGTCGCCCCAGAGTTGTCCCAGTCGGCCAGCGGAAGCCTTTCAGGAGCTCCGGCGCGGTTGTGGATAAGGCCTTGATAAATTAGAATGGACGGTTTGGCGCAATGAATACTATCCACAGAGGCGACAGCCAAAAATGAGTGAGGGGCAGCACAAGATCGTGGCCAGCAACCCGGGCCTGAGTGCGGGCGAAAGCCTGTGGCAAGCCTGCATCGAGCAGCTGGCGCAGGAGCTACCCGAGCAGCAATTCAACACCTGGATCAAGCCCCTGCTGGCCCAGGTGTCGGACGATTTCACGCGCGTGACGCTGTTTGTCGCCAACCGGTTCAAGCTCGACTGGGTGCGGGCGCAGTATTCGCACCGCATCGCCGTCATGCTGGAAAAGCTGTACGGGCAACCCGTTCATCTTGAGTTAGCGCTTGCTCCGCGCGAAGCACAGCCTCGTTCTTACGCCTCGCCAGCGTCCACAGAGATCGGCGCGGTCGCCGAACCGGTGGAGCTGGCCGACGACAGCGCCTCTGCCGCATTCAAGAATCGGCTCAACACCGCGCTGACCTTCGACACGCTCGTGGAGGGCACGGCCAACCGGATGGCGCGGGCCGCCGCGATGCACGTCTCGGGGATGCCTGGCCAGCTTTACAACCCACTCTTTATCTACGGTGGCGTGGGCCTGGGGAAAACCCACCTGATGCACGCCGTTGGCAACAAGTTACTGGCAGACAAACCGGGCAGCAAGGTTCTCTACATCCACGCCGAGCAGTTCGTCTCGGACGTCGTCAAGGCCTACCAGCGCAAGACCTTCGACGAGTTCAAGGACAAGTACCATTCGCTCGACCTGCTGCTCATCGACGACGTCCAGTTCTTCGCCAACAAGGACCGCACGCAGGAGGAGTTCTTCAATGCCTTCGAGGCCCTTCTGGCCAAGAAGTCCCACATCGTGATGACATCGGACACCTATCCCAAGGG
>JACMQP010000305.1 GCA_014376915.1 Ramlibacter sp. | reverse complement strand
GAGGAGTTCGGGGGCGACATCCGCAAGTTCAAGGTCGTCAAGCGCTACCCGTCCATCCTCAAGCAGGTCGGCATTGCCAAGACCGAGCCGGGCGACGAGAACAACCAGGACATCTCGGCGCTGGTCGGCAAGATCGACATCCGCAAGCTCGAGACTTTCGCCCAGGACGACCCGGATGCCTACAGCTATTCCGGCGGCCTGTGCCTGGCCAACCAGGGCCTGCTTGAGTTCGTGGAGATGTTCAAGGCGCCGATCAAGGTGCTGCACCCGCTGCTCACCGCGACGCAGGAAGGAAATTTCAAGGGCACCGAAGGCTTCGGCGCGATCCCGTTCGACGGCATCGTGATGGCGCACTCCAACGAAAGCGAGTGGAAGGCATTCAAGAACAACAAGAACAACGAGGCTTTCCTCGACCGGATCTACATCGTCAAGGTGCCGTACTGCCTGCGGGTAACCGAGGAAGTGAAGATCTACGACAAGCTGGTGCGCAATTCGTCACTCAAGGACGCCGTGTGTGCGCCCGGCACGCTGCGGATGATGGCCCAGTTTTCGGTGCTGACGCGGCTGAAAGAGCCAGAAAATTCAAGCATCTTCTCCAAGATGCAGATCTACGACGGCGAGAACCTCAAAGACACCGATCCCAAGGCCAAGAGCTACCAGGAATACCGCGATTACGCCGGCGTCGACGAAGGGATGACGGGCGTCTCCACCCGCTTCGCCTTCAAGATCATCTCCAAGGTGTTCAACTTCGATTCCACCGAGATTGCCGCCAACCCGGTGCACCTGATGTACGTGCTGGAGCAGCAGATCGAGCGCGAGCAGTTCCCGGCCGAGGTCGAGCAGAAGTATCTCTCGTACATCAAGGAACACCTGTCGGCCCGCTACGCGGAGTTCATCGGCAAGGAAATCCAGACGGCGTATCTCGAGTCGTACTCGGAGTACGGACAGAACATCTTCGACCGCTACGTCACCTACGCCGACTTCTGGATCCAGGACCAAGAGTTCCGCGACACCGACACCGGCGAGATCTTCGACCGCGGGGCGCTCAACGCGGAGCTGGAGAAAATCGAAAAGCCCGCCGGGCTGTCCAATCCCAAGGACTTCCGCAACGAGATCGTCAACTTCGTGCTGCGGGCCCGCGCCAGCAACGCCGGCAAGAACCCGGTCTGGACCAGCTACGAGAAGCTGCGCACGGTGATCGAGAAGAAGATGTTCTCCAACACCGAAGACCTGCTGCCGGTGATCTCGTTCAATGCCAAGGCCAGCGCCGACGAGCAGAAGAAGCACGAGGACTTCGTCAACCGGATGGTCGAGAAGGGCTACACGCACCGGCAGGTTCGACTGCTGTGCGAGTGGTATCTGCGCGTGCGCAAGAGCTCGTGAAGAAAAGGGACCGGAGTATCCAGTCGTGCCCACCAGCCGCCGGGAGATCCCCATGCTGCACCAGGTGATCGATCGGCGCCTGTCGGGAAAGAACAAATCCATCGGCAACCGCGAGCGGTTCCTGCGGCGCTACCGCGACCAGATCAAAGACGCGGTGCGCAAGGCTGTCGGCGACCGCAGCATCAGCGACATCGAGCAGGGCACCGATATCACGCTGCCCCGGCGTGACGTCTCCGAGCCCACCTTCAACCACGGCGCCGGCGGCACGCGCGAGATGGTGCACCCGGGCAACCAGGAATACGTCAAGGGCGACCGCATCGCCAAGCCGCAGGGTGGCGGCAGCGGTCAGGGGCAGGGCGCCTCGGCCGACGGCAGCGGCGAGGACGATTTCGTCTTCCGCATCAGTCGCGACGAGTTCATGAACTACTTCTTCGACGACCTGGCGCTGCCGCGGTTGATCCGCACCCAGTTGCTGGCCGACGCGCCGGAATGGAAGTCGCGCCGCGCCGGTTTGGTTTCGGAAGGCAATCCCACCAGCCTCCACGTGGTGCGCTCGATGCGCGTCGCCCTGGGCCGGCGCATCGCGATGGGCGGCGACGCGCGGCTGGAGCTGCGCCGGCTGGAAGAGCATTTGAAGCAACTTGAATTGCGCGATGCGCCAGGCACGGAATTGGCCGCGGTGCAGGCCGCGATCCAGGCGCTGCGCGACCGGCTCAAGCGAGTTCCTTTCCTCGACCCGTTCGACCTGCGTTATCGCAACCGCGTTCGCGAGCCGGTGCCCACCAGCCGGGCCGCGATGTTCTGCTTGATGGACGTTTCCGGCTCGATGGACGAAGCGCGCAAGGACCTGGCGAAGCGCTTTTTCATCCTGTTGTACCTGTTCCTCACGCGGCACTACCAGCAGACCGACGTGATCTTCATCCGGCACCACACCCAGGCCGCGGAGGTGACCGAGAAAGAATTCTTCCACGCCGCCGAGAGCGGCGGCACCGTGGTGTCCAGCGCGCTCATCCTGATGCACGAGGTGATCCGCACCCGGTACAACTCCAGCGAATGGAACATCTACGGCGCCCAGGCCTCGGACGGCGACAACTGGCAGCAGGATTCGTCCAAGTGCCGCGAGTTGCTGGACAGCAAGCTGTTGCCGCTGTGCCGCTACTTTGCCTACGTGCAGGTCGCCGACGAGGACCAGAACCTGTGGGAAGAGTACACCCGGGTGCGGGACGCCAACCCGCACTTCGCCATGCAAAAGATCGTCACGGCGTCGCAGATCTTCCCGGTGTTCCGAGAGCTGTTCAAGAAAACCCCGACCCCGGGCTGAGTGTTTTACCCTGAGGGGGCTACCCATGAGCGAACCAGCTGTCACCCGCAAGGAGCGCCTTCCGAACCCCTCGGACTGGACGTTCGAGCTGATCGAAACCTACTTCGATGCGATCAAGAAAACCGCGCAAGGCTTCGGCCTCGACACCTATCCGGTGCAGCTCGAACTGATCTCGGCCGAGCAGATGCTCGACGCCTACGCCTCGGTCGGCATGCCGGTGAACTATCGGCACTGGTCGTTCGGCAAGCAGTTCATCTCCAGCGAGAAGAACTACCGGCGCGGCCACATGGGGCTGGCCTACGAGATCGTCATCAATTCCGATCCCTGCATTGCCTACCTGATGGAAGAAAACACCATGCCGATGCAGGCGCTGGTGATGGCGCACGCCTGCTTCGGCCACAACTCGTTCTTCAAGGGCAACTACCTGTTCCGGATGTGGACCGACGCCAGCTCCATCATCGATTACCTGGTCTATGCCAAGGCTTACATCGCCGAATGCGAGGAGAAGCATGGCCTGGACGCGGTGGAGGAAGTGCTGGACGGCTGTCACGCCCTGATGCACTACGGCGTCGACCGCTATCGCCGGCCGCAGAAGATTTCGCTGGTCGAGGAGGAACTGCGCCGCAAGGACCGCGAGGCCTACCTGCAACAGCAGATCAACGACATGTGGCGCACCTTGCCGAAGTCGCCGGGCAAGCAGTTCAAGAAGGAGCAGCGCCGTTTTCCGGAGGAGCCGCAGGAGAACATCCTGTACTTCATCGAGAAGAACGCGCCGTTGCTGGAGCCGTGGCAGCGCGAGATCGTGCGGATCGTGCGCAAGGTGGCGCAGTATTTCTATCCGCAGCGCCAGACGCAGGTGATGAACGAGGGCTGGGCCACGTTCTGGCACTACACGATCCTGAACCAGATGTACGAGCAGGGCCAGCTGGCCGACGGCTTCATGATGGAATTCCTCAGCTCCCACACCAACGTGGTGTTCCAGCCGCCGGTGACGCACCCGGGCTACAGCGGCATCAACCCGTATGCGCTCGGCTTCGCGATGTTCACCGACCTGCGCCGCATCTGCGAACACCCGACCGACGAGGATCGGGAGTGGTTTCCGGAGATCGCCGGCAGCGACTGGCTCAAGACGCTGGACTACGCGATGCGGCACTTCAAGGACGAGAGCTTCATCGGCCAGTACCTGTCGCCGCGGCTGATGCGCGAGTTCCGGCTGTTCTCGATCGTCGACGATGCCGCCTCGCGCGAACTGGAGGTGGCCGCGATCCACGACGACGCCGGCTATCGGCGGGTCCGCGAATCACTGGCCCGGCAGCACGACCTGAGCGCGCGCGAACCCAACATCCAGGTGTGGAACGTCAACCTGCGCGGCGACCGCTCATTGACGCTGCGCCACACCCGCCACAACGACCGGCCGCTCGACAACAGCGCAGAAGAAGTGGTCAGGCACGTGGCCAGGCTCTGGGGCTTCCGGGTGCGGCTGGAAAGCGTCGACGCCCAGGACCGCGTGCTGCAGCACTGGGAAGTGACGCCGACCGCGCACCCCTGAGGCGTCAGGACGCCAGGCGCTCCGTTGCCGCCGCGCGGTCCTTGGCCACCGGAGCCCGTTCCGCCCCCTGCGCTGTCGCACGTTCGGTCTCTGCGCCAGCCTAGCGGCCGGCGGCGAGCGAGACCAGCACGCCGGCCAGGGCGCTGGTCGCAGTAACCCGCGCGACTAACGTCGGGCGGGCATCGGCCTAGACTGGGGATCTCATCGCAGGAGATCCGCCATGTTCCAGTCCCAACTCATGCAGGGCCAGCGCATCCTCGTTACCGGGGGTGGCACCGGGCTCGGCCAGGCGATGGCCGAGAACTTCCTGGCGCTGGGCGCCGACATCGCGATCTGCGGCCGCCGCAAGTCGGTCTGCGACGAGACGGCGCAGGCCTGGCGAGCCAGGTTTCCCGACCGCCGGATCGACACCTTCGGCGTCGACATCCGGATCGCGCAGCAGGTCGAGGAAATGGTCGATGCGCTGTTTCAGGGCGGCGGCCTGACGGGCCTGGTCAACAACGCCGCCGGCAATTTCATCGCGCCGACCGAGAGCCTGTCGCCGCGCGCCTTCGATGCCATCGCCAACATCGTGTTCCACGGCACGTTCTACGTCACGCAGGCGATCGGCAAGCGCTGGGTGGCCGATGCCAAGGCCGGCAATTGGAAAGCCGGCCAGCCATACCGCAACGTCGTGAGCATCATCGTCACCTGGGTCGACAACGGCTCGCCCTATGTCGTGCCGTCTGCCATGAGCAAGGCCGGCATCGAGGTGATGACCAAGTCGCTGGCGGTGGAGTGGGCGAAGTTCGGCGTGCGCCTGAACGCGGTCGGCCCCGGCGAGATCCCCACCGAAGGCATGAGCAAGCGGCTGAACCCGGGCGAGCAGCCCGGCGCGCGCAGCATCAAGGGCAACCCGATGGCCCGCCCCGGCAAGATGAGCGAGTTGCAGAACCTGTCGACGTTCCTGATGGCGCCCGGCCAGTGCGACTGGCTGACGGGGCAGAGCATCATGATGGACGGCGGCAACTCGCTGGCCACCGGCGGCAATTTCTACGAGCTGCGGAGCTGGAGCGATGGTGACTGGCAGGAAGCGCGCGAACGG
>JACMQP010000304.1 GCA_014376915.1 Ramlibacter sp. | reverse complement strand
GTCGCCCGCCAACAAAACGTTCAAACCGGATCCGCGCATTCCCTCGATGGCCGATGTGAAGCTGATCAGGTACGACTTCGAGAAGTACGGCAAGGCGGCCGAGCGCAAGCGCCTGATCGAACGCTGGACCCGCGAGGTGGAGGCGCTGCCGCGCTGAACGGGGCGGCCGCGCCAAGCGCCAATGAATTGCTTTTCTTTGCGCAATGAGAACTTTCTTCCAGTGACTTAATTCCCGGGCGGAATAGGCATTCTTCTTAGGGTCGTCGTCGCGCTGCGGACGACCATTGCTTTGCGACACAAGTGCAAAGCAAATGAAGACGGCAAGCCGATATCTCCCAAGCCCCAGGCAGTTGACACTGCCACTGGCGGTGTTCCTCTGGCTCGGGTGCTTTGCGATGGTGAATGCAGGCGCGGCGCGGAGCGCGACGCTGTCGGTTTCGGCCACCATTGCCAAGCGCGCGACATTGAAAGTCCTTGCGCAACCTGCGTCATTGCTCGTCACCGACGCTGACCTGACGCGCGGTTATGTCGAAGTCGCTTCTCCCGTCCAGGTGGCCGTTCAGAGCAACAGCACCGCAGGATACCTGCTGGTGTTCGAAAGTCTGGGCGATCTTGTCAGCAACGCGCAAGTGCGCGGGCTGGGCGACGACATCCAGCTCGGGGCCAGCGGCGTGGTTCCGCGCGCAGCGGCCGGCGCAGGCGTCGGCCGCGCGACCCATAACCTCGTGTTTCGCTTCATGTTGTCGTCGTCGGCACAGCTGGGCAGGCACGCCTGGCCGATGCAGATTTCGGTGCTGCCGATGTAACTGCCTTGCCTCAAGGCGTCAAGGTGACCTGCACGCTGTCGTTGTAGCCGCCAGCCGAGACGTCCTGCAAGGCTGGGATGCGGCCGAAGACCTTGAACGTGACCGAAGCCGAGCCTTTGTTCGGGACGGCAACGGTCTGCGACATGGTATCGACGCCGGGCGTGAAGCCCCACGTGCTGGATCTCGAAACGTCGCGAAACAGGCCGTAAGCCAGATAGTCCCCGGTTCCGCCCGAGTGCGCCATTCGCCGCGTGTTGATGGAGGTGCCATTGCTGCCCAGGCCCAGACTCACGGTGACGGACACGCTTTGCGGTCCGCCGTTGCGATCGCAGCTGACCGAGAGATTCAGCGTCGAGTCCACCGCAGATGCCGACAGCGTGTCGTAAGGTCCGAAGGCCACGCCGCCGCCGGTGACAAAACGGCAGGTGGTCGCTGCCAGGCACGCATGCGTGCCCATCAGCAGGCACAGGAAGGCCGTCGCTCTATTCACAAACAATCCCGTCCTGAAGTTCATGGACCGCCTCCGCGAAATCGGGCACTGTGACGCGGCACGAATAAGCTCTGCCGTCGATCTCGATGGTCCCACTGTAGCGCCCCGGTGGGGCATCTTCCAGGTAGAAGTCGCCCGCTGGCGCCGTTTCGACCGCCAGGAGCCCGCTGTCGCTGGCAAGGGTCCAGGCTCGCGAAACCACCGGCTTGCGCACGGAACCGCGCACCAGCCAGGCAGATCCGGTGACCGCACGCAGTTTGCTCCCGCCAAAGTCGACGACTGTGCCGCTTTTGTAGGGCGGCGCGATCGTGACGCGCTTGGTGCCGAGGTTGTATTGCATGGGCAGCTGCTTGTCGTCCAGCGAAATATCCTGCCGCCCATACGCGCCCACCTGGGGAATCAACAAGTTGCCCTGCGCATCGGTCTTGCCCTGCAGCTGGTTGTTCAGGAAGATGTCGACGTCGGGTTGCGCGACGCCGAGTCGGGCCAGGGCGAATCCGTCGCCCACCTGCCGCGTCGCCCCGACGTAACCGTTGAGTCCCACGATGGCACCCGATACCGCCGCTTCGGCGTAGTGCGAGGGGCCGCCCTTCAACTGCGAAGCCCCGTTGAACTCCAGGGTCACCGGCTTCAGGTTCCAGGTCGCCGAGGCGAAGGTGAAGGCGGATTCCTGCCCCGCACGCGTGTCGGACGTAACGCCCACACGGTAGCCCACGCCTTCGCCTTGCGGCAGTTGCCGGCCAGCCTCCAGGTCGATCCCCCGCGACTGCGGCGCGGAACGCAAGGTGGTGTTCACCCATTCCTGGCGATCCAGATCGAACCGCAGGTAAAGATTGACGGCCCAGTCCCGCTCCGTGGCGGTGCGGACGGACTGGTACTCGGCATGCAGCGAGGTCCGCTTGTCCAGGTTCGACGAGAAACGCAAGGCGTAGCTGGACCGGTCGCCCTGGATGTCGCGGCCTCGAACCAGGTCAGCCGACAGCGTTGCCGCCGCGAAGATCCGGGTCGAGGCGCCGACCCGGGTTTCGTCCAGCAATGCCGGATTCTCCGGCGTGGTCGCGAAGGTCCGGAATCCATCTCCATAGTGGCGCCGGCCCACGAACAGAGATGATTGGAGCATTGAGTAGGTGTAGCGCGCGGACCACCCGTTGGCCCGGCGGGAGACGGTGCGATCAAGGCTGGCCAGCAGGTCTACCGACAGCAGCCCCAACACGTCATTGCGGATGCTCGCGCCGGCGCCACCGCTGGCAAAGTCCCGGCTGCCTTCGCCCCCTGCTTCGACGGTCAGGTAGTCGCTGGCGCCATAGCGGTGAAACGCCTGCCACGCGCCCTCCCGATAGCGCCAGCGATCGTCGGCTCCGAGCTCCGAGCGCCGGCCCACGAAGTAGTTGTATTCGTGCAGACCCTTGGCCAGCAGCGAGTCGGTGAACAGGAACGGCTGCTCGATCACCTGCCGCCGGCCCGTGGCGTCCGTCACAGTCACCCGCACGGTTCGGGCGCCCGCCGTGTAGTACAGGTTGTCGAGCGAAATCGGCCCCGGCCCGACGTGCGTGCGATAAACGGTGTTTCCATCGACAGCGACTTCCACTTCGGCAGGGGCCAGGGCCGACACCTGAAAAGCGGCGCCGGGTTGCCGGATGACGTCGGGCGTGATTGCGTACAGCCTGCTCAACGAGATCCCGGCGCCGGGAAACGTGGTGCCGAACGAGCCGCCGGAGACGAGCACATCGCCTGCGATGAATCGATTGCCGGCCTGCCGGTCGTCCCAAATCAACTGGCTGAAGCCGCGGGTGGGCCTACGCGCGCCGAAGCCGCTGTCGTACCTGGCCTCCTGCCGCAGCAGGACCTCGCCGACCCGCAGGTTCAGCTCGGTGGTCAGCCGGAGCTGGACCGGCTCGTCGCCTGCCTGGCGGACGGCGACCCGGTAATTCATGATGGCGCTGTTCCGCGGCTTACCCACCTCCAGCGGCGCCGGGCGGTTGGACAGGTCGAAATGCGTCCCCTCCATGCTGCGCACGGGGAATTCGATCTCCAGTGTCAGCAGGGTTTCGTCGAACACGACGCTCTTCGCGCCAAGCCCGGCGAAGGAATAGTAGGCCTCGCTTCCGGCCTGCCTCCTGGCCTGCTCGAGGGGCTCCAGTCGCAATTTCGGGAAGTCCTGCGCCGTGATCCAGAAGTCGCCGCCGGCGGTGCGCCGCAGGACGAATTCGCCCCGCTCCTCGCCATTGGCGCGGACGGTGACGATGATCTCCACGTCCGCAGCCTGTGGGCTGGCTGCCGGTGGGGCAATCGCCGGGCCCGGGGCCTGTGCGACGGCGGGCAGGGCCGGCGCCAGTCCGCAGCCGGCCAACACAAACCACGCGAACGGGGTGGCGTGAACGCTTCTCACGCTCCACAGGACGCTGGCAGGTCTCAGGAACAATTCGCGGGGTCGACCTGAAGCTTGCGGTCGAGGCTGACGCCATCGCCTTCCAGCTTGACGGTGAGCGCCGTGGCCTTGCGGCAGGTCTCGGGCGGAATGTCGGCTGCGTAAGTGCGTGAGCTGCCTGCTAGTGAATACCAGCCGGCGATCTCCTGCGAATGGCCGGCCCCGTCTGTGATGGTGAGCTTGTTCAGGCGGAAGTTCTGGTTCCCCGCGTTTCTGACCACGATCGACAGCTTGCCCTTGTCCAGTGTCGGTTCCGCCACTTCCGGCAGTGGCTTGGGGACGGCTGGCGGCAGGAAGATAGGGACGCCAAACCTGAAATAGAACGTCACTGCGACCGGTCCCGCGGTCTGCGCAGGCTCGGGCACTTCTTCGATGAAGATGCGGTAGGCGCGCTCCGAGGTGGCTGCCGGCTTCTTGGCCCCAACCCGCACCAGGCGCTTGGCACCGGGCTCTACCTCCATCTGGCGCGGGAAATACACCAAGTCGCCGCTGTCCTGATACACGTCCTTGCCGGCAGCATCCTGGGTCCATTCCATCAGCTTGACGGTGGCCCGCAAACGGCCCGGTGAATCGTTGGTCACCGTGATGGTTTCACTCATCGCACCCGGCTTCAACTCGGCCCGGATCGGCGTCACCGAAAACTCGGAAGCGGCGGCCGGCGTCTGCGCGCCGAATGCTGTGGTGGCAAGCGCGGCAGCCAGGCACGAGCGCCACGAAACGCGCAGGGGAGACAAATTCATGAAGGCCACTGTGAGACCGGGATCGCGAAAGGTCAAGGCGTGAGGGTGATGACGACCGTGTCTTGGTAAGTCCCGGCACGCACATTCTGGAATTGAAACGGCTGAATAGTACCCGTCACGGTCAAAGTCTGGGCTGATCCCTTGGGCACGGTGGCCGAACTCGGCGAGAGGCTCAGAGAATAGGCCATAAATTCGGTGACAACAGTCGCGTGCTGCATGCGCCGGGCGCCTGGCCCGGTGGAATACAGGCCGTCTCCCGCGCTGATGAAAAACGTGGCCATCGGCGCGCTGCCGTTGCAGGTGAAGCCGGTGCTCGTCGAGGCAGTCGCATCAACGGTCGATGCCGGATCGACATTGCCGAAATTGAGCGCCATGGTGCCGGAACTGAACTTGCAGTTGCTCTTTGAGACGACGACGGCGGAGACGGCCATCGAGCTATTGCCGGCGGCTTGCGCGAGCCCCCCCGTCAAGGCCAGCGAAACCGCAATCACCTGCAGACAGTTACGTGCCCTCAATTCCATCACCGGCGGTCGATCCTCTTCGGAAATGCGGACATGGCTTGGCCGATGCCGGACCGAGGAAGTCGGCATCGGCCAAGGTCAAGCGATTCAGGGGGTGATGACGACGGCAACCGCCTGGGCGTAGCTGCCGGCGGTGACGTTCTGGTAAGAAGCGCCGAGCATGTGGCCGCTCAGGGGCACGTTCACGGCGGTGATGCCGGTACCCAAGCCGCTGCCGCCTGTGGTCGGAGCCGTCCAGGTGATGGTGTAGGCAATCGTGTCGCCGGGCGTCGTGATGTTGGCCAAGAGGCCGATGAAGGTGCCGGTGTTGCTCGCGCCAACGGTGAACGTCGCAGGGGCGGTGTTCTTGGTGCAGCGGTAGGTTACGTTGACGGCCGTCGGATCCACGGCAGGAGCGATGACCTGGTCAAGCGTGCCAAACGGCAGGGGCGGGACGCTAACCAGTTTGCAAGTGCCCACCACGTTGGCCGAAACCGCCATGCTGCCCGTGTCGGCGGACGCGAAAGAACAGGCCAGGGCTGCGGCAGCGGCGACTGAGGCGATGCGGGTGAACTTGAGGCGGGTCATAAAATGTTCCTTAGGGGATAGCGCAGCGGTTGCTTAGGTGAATTCCTTAACGTGGCTGAACTTTAGCCCGGATTGTAACCATTTGCAATAAAAAAAGACGCTAAAAATCAACGTGATGCAGCAACCAAGCAAGGTTTGTGGGCAATATGTCACGATCGGTTACGTCAGGCGATGAGGAGCGCTGCCCAGCTTGACAAGAAGAATCGGCCGTAACCCTGTCATTCGCCCCGACCGGCTACCGTTCGGCCAACGATCCCCGCCGCGATTAACCCCGGCTTAAGATCACGTCCCGTTCGCCGGGCCATCGCAGTTTCATTTTTCCTTCCCCAGTTCCATGAGCAAACAAACCCTCTCTTTCCAGGCCGAGGTCGCCCAGCTGCTGCACCTCGTCACCCATTCTCTGTACTCCAACAAGGAAATCTTCCTGCGGGAGTTGATTTCCAACGCCTCCGACGCCTGCGACAAACTGCGGTTCGAGGCCTTGAACAACAACGCGCTGTACGAGGACGCGCCCAACCTCGAGGTCCGCGTCAGT
>JACMQP010000303.1 GCA_014376915.1 Ramlibacter sp. | reverse complement strand
CCTTGATCACCAGTTTCTTGTAGACGCCGGCGAAAGGATCCGACAAGACGATGACTTCGGTGCCCGGGTCCCCGGGGCGCTGCGACGACTCGCCCATGAAATCGCCGCATGAGAACAGATCGATACCGGTGACTTTGAGCTTGGTGGAAGTCAGCGATCCCGTATACCGGCCGATGCCGAATTGCGCCAGGTGGTTGGCCGCGACCTTGGCCTGTTCGAACAACGGTGCCACCAGGCCGTACGCGATCCCGCGATGCGCTGCGCATTCGCCGACCGAATAGATCCGCGCATCGGTCACCGTCTGCATCGTGTCGCTGACGACGATTCCGCGGTTGATGTGCAGGCCCATGCTTTCGGCCAGCTGGGTGTTGGGGCGGATGCCGACGGCCATCACCACCAAATCGGTCTCGACTTGGGTGCCATCCTTGAACCTGATGGCGGTGACACGGCCGTCTTCACCGCCCAACAGTTCCTGCGTCTGGGCGCCGATCAGGAACTTCAGGCCGCGGTCTTCCAGCGACCTCTGCAGCAGCTTGCCGGCGACGTCGTCGAGCTGGCGCTCCATCAACCACGGCATGACGTGGACCACGGTCACTTCCATGCCGCGCTTCATCAGACCATTGGCGGCTTCGAGACCGAGCAGCCCGCCGCCGATGACGACAGCCTTGCGGTACTTCTCGCTGGCCTCGATCATTGCGTTGGTGTCGGCGATGTCGCGGTAGGCGATCACGCCCTCCAGGTCCTTGCCCGGCACCGGCAGGATGAAGGGATTGGAGCCGGTGCACAGCAGCAGCCGGTCGTAGGCTTCCTCGGTGCCGTCCCCGGCGATCACCATGCGCTTGACGCGATCGACCTTGACCACCTTCTTGCCGGCGTGCAGGGTGATGTGGTTGTCCTTGTACCAGTCCCACGAGTTCAACACGATCTCGGCCATCGTCTGTTCGCCGGCCAGCACCGGCGACAGCAGGATGCGGTTGTAGTTGGGATGGGGCTCGGCGCCGAACACCGCGATGTCGTACAGCTCGGGGGCCACCTTGATCAGTTCTTCCAGGGTGCGCACGCCGGCCATGCCGTTGCCCACCATCACAAGCCTTGATTTTTTCATCGGCGCAGACTCCAGTGTGCTGCCACCGCGCGGACCTGGGCCCTGACATCGGCAGACCATCGCGCACGCCGTTGTGCGCAGGCCCCCAGGCCTTCGCCGGGGTTGGGCGCTTCGTTACGCCCGCAAGAGGCAACGCAAAAGCTGTGCCACGCGGCGAACGGCCGTGCCGGCGTGCGGAGTCGGGCGTGCCGGGGTTCGGCGGGATCGGTGCACCAGGAGCGGGCCGCAGGTGAGCCGGTCCTGGTGCGTGCACCGTGTCATCGCGCCTTGCCCGGATCCTTGACGAACCTCTGGACGTCGAATTCCACGTTGTACAGCTTGCCGCCGACGCGCTCCACCTTGCGGATGTACACGTCCTGGACGATGTCGCGGGTCTGGGCATCGATCAGCACCTGGCCGCGCGGGCTTTCGAAGATCTGGCCCTTCATCGCGTTGACGAGGGCCTCGCCGCCGGCGCCCCTGGTGGTCTTGTGGCCTTCCATGAGCACGCGCATGCCGTCGTAGCCGCCGACCGCCATGAAGTTGGGCCGCATGCCGTTGTTGGCCTTGCTGAAGGCGTCCACGAATCTCCTGTTCATGGCCGAGGGGTGGGCGGCCGAGTAGTGGTGCGAGCTGATGACACCCAGCGCCGAGTCGCCCATCTCGGCCAGCACGTCGTCGTCCACGATGTCGCCCGGGCCGATCAGACGGATGCCGGCCTTGGCCAGGCCGCGCTCGGCAAACTGCTTCATGAACACCGCCGCGGAACTGCCGGCGGGCAGAAACACGAACACCGCTTCCGGCCTGGCGTCCATCACGCGTTGCAGGAATGGAGCGAAGTCGGGCGTGATCATGGGCATGCGCAGCGCCGCGAGCAGCTGGCCGCCGTTGGCGGTGAAGATCTCCCTGAACGCCTTCTCCGCGTCGAGGCCTGGGCCGAAGTCCGACACCAGCGTCACCACCGTGTTGACCTTGTTCTTGTAGGCCCACTCCGCCATGCCGGCGGTCACCTGGGGCAGCGTCATGCTGGTGCGCACGATGAAGGGCGACTTCTCGGTGACGGAGGAGGTGGCGGCGTTCATCACCACCATCGGCGTCTTGCTCTGGGTGGCGATGGTGGCGGTGGAAAAGGCCTGCGGCGTCAGGCCGAAACCGGCCAGCGCCGTCACCTTGTCGTTGACCACCAGTTCCTGCGCCAGCCGGCGGCTGGTGTCGGGTGAGCCGGCGTCGTCCTTGAGGATGATCTCGACCTTGCGGCCCGCCACGGTGTTGCCGTTTTGCGCCAGGTAGAGCGACACGCCGGCGCCGATCTGCCGGCCCATGTAGGAGAACGGGCCGGTCATGGGGACGATCAGGCCGATCTTGATCGGGTCGGCGGCGTGGACGGCGATCGGGGCCAGCGCGGCGAGCGCCGCCAGACCGGTCAGGATGGCTCTTGCCAGGGCTTGCTGGATGCGCATCGGTTTCGCTCCTGTGGTTGGACCCCGCTACGCAGGGCACAACCATTCTAGGTCCGGGTACGCAGGGTCCGGCCAGCAGTGGTTCCCTCAGGCCGCCTGCTTTTCGACGTGCGATTGCCGGGTGTAGAGGAAGTCGATCACCGTCTTGCGGTAATGCACGTATCGCGAATCCTCGGCCAGCTTGACCCGGCTGCGCGGACGCGGCAGATCCACCGGGAGAATCTCGCCGATGGTCGCGGCGGGACCGTTGGTCAGCATCACGATCCGGTCGGACAGCAGTACCGCTTCGTCGACGTCGTGCGTCACCATCACAACGGTGCTGTGGGTGGTTGCGACGATCTGCAGCAGCTCGTCCTGCAGCTTGGCGCGGGTGAGCGCGTCCAGCGCGCCGAAGGGTTCGTCCATCAGCAGCACCTTGGGCTCCATCGACAGCGCCCGGGCGATGCCGACCCGCTGCTTCATGCCGCCGGAGATTTCGCCGGGGCGCTTCTGGGCGGCGGGAGTCAGGCCCACCATCGCCAGCGCCGCCTCGGTCCGGACCTTCAGTTGCGCCTTGCTTTCGGTGGCGGTGAAGACCCGCTCCACCGCCAGGTGGACGTTCTCGTAGCAGGTGAGCCACGGCAGTAGAGAATGGTTCTGGAACACCACGCCGCGGTCAGGTCCCGGGCCGGCGATCTCGCGGTTGGCGCAGATCAGCGTGCCCTGCGTCGGCCGCGTCAGGCCGGCGATCAGGTTCAACAGCGTCGACTTGCCGCAGCCCGAATGCCCAATCAGCGTGACGAACTCGCCCTTGGCGACGGTGAGGTCGATGTCCCGCAGCGCGGCGAAGGGGCCCTTGGCGGTCTTGAAGGTCTGCCCGACGCCGGCGATCTGGATGTACTTGCTGGTCAGGTTCTCGTTCACGTTTTGACCTCTTCAAAGGTAAAGGCCGTCGCGAGCTTGATCAGGGCGAACTCCAGCACCAGGCCGACGACGCCGATCACGAAGATGGCGATGATGATGTTCTTGACGTTGAGGTTGTTCCACTCGTCCCAGACCCAGAAGCCGATGCCGACGCCGCCGGTGAGCATTTCGGCGGCGACGATCACCAGCCAGGCGGTGCCGACGGCCAGCCGCACGCCGGTCAGCATGTAGGGCAACACGGCGGGGAACAGGATCTTCGTGAAGATCTTCCACTCGGAAAGATTGAGCACGCGCGCCACGTTCATGTAGTCGCTGGGCACCCGCTGCACGCCGACGGCGGTGTTGATGATCATTGGCCAGATCGAGCAGATGAAAATGGTCCAGATGGCCGCCGGGTTGGCGCCCTTGAACACCATCAGGCCGATCGGCAGCCAGGCCAGCGGCGACACCGGGCGCAGCAGGCTGATCAGCGGGTTGAACATTCGCGACAGGAAGTCGAAGCGGCCGATCATGAAGCCGGCCGGGATGCCCACCACTGCCGCCAGCCCGAACCCCAGCGCCACCCGTTGCAGCGACGACAGCAGGTTCCAGCCGATTCCCTGGTCGTTGGGGCCCTTGCGGTAGAACGGGTCGCTGAACACCTCGACCGCCTGCTTGAAGGTTTCCAGCGGTGCCGGAAAGCCGCTGGTACTCCTGAGGGACACCAGCTCCCAGACCAGCGCCAGCAGGCCGAGCCCGAGCACCGGTGGCAGCACCCGCAGCCAGATGGCGGTGAAGTCGAACGGCACCTTCTCTCTCCTTCCCCGGGGGAGGGCAGGGGCAGGGGCGGGGGCAACTTGCGCGGCGGCGTTTGTGGCAGCTTGACCCCTCCCCAATCGGTCCGCGGCGGGAGCGGGAGCAGGATTCACTTCCAGCGGCGAATGAAACACGGCACTGACCATGGCGTTCTCCTGAAGGGGGTTGTCAAGCGTGGACTCTGAACGAATCGGCGTATCTCTTCGGGTCCTTGCCGTCCCACACCGTGCCGTCCATCAGCTTCGAACTGCGCATCGCGTCCCTTGGCACGGCGGACTTGCTGGCGGTAGCGGCGTCCTTGTAGACGTCGATGTGGTTGACCTGCTTCGCGACGGCGAGGTAGTCGGGGTGCTCCTTGACCAGGCCCCAGCGTTTGTGCTGGGTCATGAACCACATGCCGTCCGACAGGTAGGGGAAAGTCACCGCGCCGTCGTTGTAGAACTTCATGTAGTTCGGGTCATCCCAGGTCTTGCCCATGCCGTTCTGGTAGCGGCCCAGGATGCGCTGGTTGATGGCGTCGACGCTGGTGTTGACGTAGCTCTTGTCGGCCACCGTCTCGGCCATCTTCTGTTTGTTGCCCAGGCTGGCGTCGATCCATTTGCCGGCCTCAAGGATGGCGGCGGTGACGGCGCGGGCGGTGTTGGGGTTCTTCCTGACGAATTCGGCGGTGGTGCCCAGCACTTTTTCCGGATGGTCCTTCCAGATATCCTGCGTGGTGATGGCCGTGACGCCGATGCCATCGATGATGGCGCGGTGGCCCCAGGGCTCGCCGACGCAGTAGCCGTCCATGTTGCCGACCCGCATGTTGGCCACCATCTGCGGCGGCGGCACCGTGATGACCTTGGCGTCCTTCATCGGGTTGATGCCGTTGGCCGCCAGCCAGTAGTACAGCCACATCGCATGGGTGCCGGTGGGAAAGGTCTGGGCGAAGGTGTATTCGCGCTTTTCGGCGGCCATCAGCTTCGCCAACCCGGGCCCGTCCACCGCGCCTTTGTCGGCCAGCTTCCTGGACAGGGTGATGGCTTGGCCGTTGTTGTTGAGGGTCATGAGCACGGCCATGTCCTTCTTCGGTCCGCTGGTGCCCATGTGCACGCCGTAGACCAGGCCGTACAGCACATGGGCGAAGTCCAGCTCGCCGTTGACCAGCTTGTCGCGCACGCCGGCCCAGCTCGCTTCCTTGCTCGGGACGATCTTGACGCCGTATTTCCTGTCGAACCCGAGCACCGACGCCATCACGACGCTGGCACAGTCGGTCAGCGGAATAAAGCCGATCTTCACTTCTTCCTTTTCCGGCTTGTCGGAGCCGGCGGCGTAGACCGCGGTGCGAAGGCCGGGCGTGACGCCCACTGCGCCCACCGCGGCGGCCTGCAGCAGGCTGCGGCGGGACAGTTTGGTCTTGAGCAGGTCGGTCATCACAGGGCATCTCCAGGCAGTCGAAAAATCGCCAACAAAAAAAGCGTCCGCACGCAACACACGGATGTTGGTGGGGACGCCTTCGTCCGGTTCGACCTCGCCAGTGCTTCGCCGTTGAAGCCGGCCGGTCAGCAAACCTTCATTGGTTTCTGCAAGGGATGACGCAAGGGCCGTGCCAGCCGATGGCCCCCGCCATCCCGGCCTTTGCGCCGGGATCCAGGCGCCCCGGCAACCTGGTGGCGCACTGTTGTCGTGCGGCGCACCATGCCCATGCACTCAACCGAGCAGATCGGCCGCGTCCAGGATGCGTTGCGCCACGTCGGCGAGCCTGAGGCCGCGGTCCATCGCCGCCTTGCGCAGCTTGTCGTACGCTTCCTGCTCGGACAGCCCCTGGCGCTGCATCAGCAGCCCCTTGGCTTTGTCGACCAGCTTGCGGTCCTGCAGTTCCGAACGGGCGTCCGCCAGTTGGCGCCGCAGCCCCTGCTCGTGGCGGAAGCGCGCCATCGCCACTTCCAGGATCGGGCGGATCCGCTCGGGCGCGAGTCCGGCGACGATGTATGCGGTGACGCCCGCAGCGACGGCGTCCTGCACGTGCGTCGTGTCGCCGTCGTTGGTGAACAGGACGATCGGCCGGCGTTCGTCGCGGGTTGCCATCACCACGTGCTCCAGCGCGTCGCGGGCGCCGCTTTCGGCGTCGACGATGATCATGTCGGGCTGCAATTGCGCGATCCGCTCGCGCAAAAAAGTGTCGGTGGGCAGCACGGCGACCACGTTGTAGCCGTTTTCCAGCAGGCCGATCCGCAGCTGGCGGGACCGTTCGGCTTCTGCAACTTCCTCGTCGTCGCCACTGTCCGGCACCAGGGAGTCGGGAGCGATCACAACGAGACGCAAGGGAACCGGAATTGGCATCAAAAAGTGGCGCAAGAATCGAGCCAGAGCATAGCCCTTGCGCGGGCCCGGCAAGGCGGTTCCCCTAAACTCGGTTCATGCTGGTATTGGGAATCGAATCGTCGTGCGACGAGACAGGCGTGGCGCTGGTGGAAGTGCAGGGAAGCGCGTTGCCCCGCCTGTGCAGCCACGCGCTGCACAGCCAGATCGACATGCATCGAGCCTATGGCGGTGTCGTGCCTGAGCTTGCCAGCCGCGACCACATCCGCCGCGTGCTGCCGCTGACGGAAAGCGTCCTGGCGGAAAGCCATCGCGCTTTGACGCAGGTGGATGTGGTTGCCTACACCCGCGGCCCGGGCCTCGCGGGCGCGCTGCTGGTGGGCGCGGGCGTGGCCTGCGCGCTGGGCGCTGCGCTGGACAAACCGGTGCTCGGTGTGCACCACCTTGAAGGGCATCTGCTGTCGCCATTCCTGAGCGCCGACCCGCCGCAGTTTCCGTTCGTGGCGCTGCTGGTCTCGGGTGGTCACACCCAGCTGATGCGGGTGGATGGCGTCGGCCGCTACGCGCTGCTCGGGGAAACGATCGACGACGCCGCCGGCGAGGCCTTCGACAAGTCGGCCAAGCTCATGGGACTGGGTTACCCGGGCGGACCGGCGCTGTCTCTGCTGGCGCAGCAGGGAAAGGCCGATGCCTTCAAGCTGCCGCGGCCGCTGCTGCACAGCGGCAACCTGGATTTTTCATTCGCGGGGCTCAAGACGGCCGTCATGACGCAGGCGAAGAAACTCGGCGACGCGCTGGAGGCGCGAAAGGCCGACCTGGCGGCATCGACCGAAGCCGCGATTGTCGACGTGCTGGTGAAGAAAACGCTGGCGGCGCTCGACGCGACCGGGCTGGAGCGGGTGGTGGTGGCTGGCGGCGTCGGTGCCAACCGCCTGTTGCGGCTGCAGCTGGACACGGCCTGCGCGAGAGCTGGCGTGCGCGTGCACTATCCCGAACTGCACCTGTGCACGGACAACGGCGCCATGATTGCCATGGCCGCCGCGATGCGCCTGCAATCCGGCATGCAAGCGGCCACCGCGGTCTACGCTTTCGACGTGAAACCCCGATGGCCGCTGGCAGACTTGTGAGGGCCTGGATTCCGGAGCGCGTCCGCAAGGACAAGCGCTCAGGCCCTTGTCACTTGATTTCGATCTGCTTGACGTTGCTGACCGGGACCTGCTTGGCCAGGGTCAGGGTCAGCACGCCGTTTTCCAGCTTGGCGCCGCTGGCATCGACGTCGATTTCCTGCGGCAGCTCGTAAGCGGCCTTGTACTGGCGCTTCGCTTCGGCCTTGGTCTCGATGCGGACCACGCTGCCTTCGGTGGCGATGTTCAGCTCTTCGCGGGTCACGCCCGGCAGGTCCAGTGTCACGGTCCAGGCCTTGTCGTCCTGCTGGACGTTCACTGCCTGGGTGGCGGGGTTGAAGAAGGCCTCGTTGACGAAGCGCTCGAAGCTGCGATCGAACGAACGGGAACCGGGGGCGACAGCGCGGGTGCGAACGACGGGTGCGAAAAACATGGTGGAACTCCTTGGTGAAAACCGGGCGGTGGCTGCCGTAAACTTCGCGGCTTTCAAACCTGATCGCCGCATGCACAGCATCTGTGCCCCGCGCGACGTTTTTCAAGGGAATTACAGCGATGAAAAATGGGCGACGCGGGGTCTTGAAATCCCTGCTGGCAACGCTATGTCTCCCGGCCCTGGCGCACGCGCAGGCGGGCCCTGCGCCGATCCGGCTGGCCATGATCGAGGGCCTGTCCGGCGGCAACGCCAACGGCGGGGAGGCGGTGTTCCGAAACCTGGTGTGGGCGGTCGAGCGGGTCAATGCGCGCGGCGGCGTGAAGCTGCCTGACGGGAGCCGGCTGGTGGCGCTGGAGCGCTACGACAGCAAGGGCCAGATCGAAGAGGCGCTGTCGGCGCTGCGCTCGGCCATCGACAACGGCGCGCGCTTCATCCTGCAGGGCAATTCATCGGCAGTGACCGCGGCGTTGATCGAGGCGATCAACAAGCACAACGAGCGCACGCCGGCGCAGCGCGTGCTGCTGCTCAATTATTCGGCGGTCGATCCGATCCTGACCAACGAGAAGTGCAGCTTCTGGCACTTCCGCTTCGACGCCCACGCCGACATGCGGATGGCGGCGCTGATGTCGGTCCTCAAGGACGACCGCTCGGTGCAGTCGGTCTACCTGTTCGGGCAGGACTACAGCTTTGGCCAGACGGTGCTGCGCGAGGCGCGCCGGCAGCTTGGCGTGCAGCGGCCGGACGTGGCGATCGTCGGCGACGAGCTGCATCCGCTGTTGCGGATCAAGGACTTCGCGCCCTATGCGGCCAAGATCCAGGCCAGCGGCGCCGACGCGGTGATCACCGGCAATTTCAGCAATGACCTGACGCTGCTGGTGAAGGCAGCGCGCGACGCTGGCTGGGGCGGCAAGTTCTACACGTTCTATGGCAATGCGCTGGGCGCGCCGGCCGCGATCGGCAACGCCGGCGTCGGCCGCGTGGTTGCGGTCGCCGACTG
>JACMQP010000302.1 GCA_014376915.1 Ramlibacter sp. | reverse complement strand
GCCAAGGTGCCGGGCGGCAAGTCGTATGTGGTGGCGCAGGCAATCTCGGTCGATCACTGGCGCCAGGTCACCTTGCACCAGCAGATTCCGGCCGACTGGATCGTGGCCCTGATCGACCGCCAGGGAAAGTTCATCGCGCGCAGCCACAACGGTGCCGAACTGGTGGGCCGGCCGGCCCGCCCAGAGCTGGTGGCGGCGGCCGGCGGGGCGGAGCGGGGGGCGTTGCGGCACTCGACGCTCGAAGGGATCGACTCCTACGACGCGTTCGACCATTCCGAGTTGACCGGCTGGACCGTCGCTGTCGCGGCGCCCACCGAACTTGTCGACGGCCCGGCCCGCCGCGCCATGCTGCTGGCCCTGGCGGGACTGGGGCTGGCTGTGCTGGCTGCCATCATCGCGGCCGCCGCCTTCGGCCAGCGCTTCATCCGCGCCATCGAGAGCGCCGGCCGGGCGGCGGTGGCGCTGGGCAAGGGCGAACGGCCGGTGCCGCGGGCGACGGCGCTGGTGGAAGTCGACGCGCTCAATCGCGCGCTGGTGGACGCCGGCGAACTGCTGGATGCCGAGCGACGCTCGCGCCAGGCGGCGGAAGCCGAGCGCGAGCGGCTGCTGGCCAGCGAGATGTCGGCGCGCGAAGCGGCGCAGGCGCAGAACGTGGCCAAGGACCAGTTCCTGGCGATGCTGGGCCACGAGCTGCGCAACCCGCTGGCGGCCATCTCGGGCGCGATCTCGCTGCTGGAAATGGGCGGCATCGAGCCCGAGCGGGCCGGCCGCTACCACGACATCATCCGCCGCCAGAACCGCCACCTGGCCCACATCATCAACGACCTGCTGGACGTCAGCCGGCTGATGGCGGGCAAGATCACGCTCGAACGGCACCCGCTGAATCTGGCCGATTGCGTCGCCAGCTGCGTCGAGGCGCTGCGCGCAACCGAACGCGCCATCGGCTTGCGGATCGTCGTGCGCGCGGTGCCGGTCTGGGTCGACGGCGACGCGGTGCGCATCGAGCAGATCTTGAGCAACCTAATCACCAACGCGCTCAAGTTCTCGCCCGCGGGCGGCGAGGTGCAGGTGGAAGTGCGCGAGGATGGTGAGCGTGCCGTCGTCACCGTGCAGGACTTCGGCGCCGGCATGGATGAAGCATTACTGCCTCAGGTGTTCGAGCCGTTTTTTCAGGGGCCGCAACCGGCCAATCGAACCCAGACCGGACTGGGCATCGGGCTGGCGCTGGTGCGGCAGCTGACCCGCCTGCACGAAGGCGACGTCGACGCTGCCAGCGCCGGCCCCGGGAAGGGCAGCCGCTTCAGCTTGTGGCTGCCGCGCATCGACGCGCCTCTGGGCGAAGCGCCGCGTCCCGGCCGGCTGGTCGCCAGCCGGCGGACCTTGGTGTACGTGGAGGACAACGAGGACGCGCGCGCCGCAATGGCGGAACTGTTGCGCTCCTACGGCTACGAGGTGGTGGAGGTGCCGGACGGCAAGAGCGTGCTGGCAGCGGTGCTGGCCGCGCAGCCCGATGCGGTGCTGCTGGACATCGGGTTGCCGGACATCGATGGCTACGAAGTCGCGCGCCGCCTGCGGGCCAACCCGGTGACCCAGTTCGTTCCGCTGATCGCGCTGACCGGCTACGGCCAGCAGCGCGACAAGGAAGCGGCGGCTGCGGCCGGGTTCGACCTGCACCTGGTCAAGCCCGTGGAATCGTCGCGGGTGATCGAAGCGTTGGAAGAGGTGCTCGCGAAATCTGAGGCGCTGGAGGACTGACCAGGGTGCCCGCCCGGACCGGTGGCGATTTTCTGTGCGGCAGCGTACAAACAAAGGGAAAGAGCCCGCAAACTACGGGGATCTTCATCCCATCAGCGTTAAGATGGTGAACCAGATCAAGGACAGTTTTTCCGTGCCAACTCTGGACAGCTGCAACGTCGCTTCCACCCTCGAGCGTCTCGCCGCCGAGGGCGCGAACACCACCCGAATCGCCCATGTCGTCGTCACGACCTGGCAGGCGATCGATGCCGCGCTTGCCCCGGTCATCGGCGGCAAGGGTGTCGCTGCCCTGTATGGACGCAGCCTTCACTTGGTCGGCACCGCACATCCCTGGCTTGCCGCGGCGCATCAGGGCCCACACGCGCCAATGGACCTCGGGCTGCTGGGCGTGGCGCTCGCGCAGCAGGAGAGCACCATTGCGGCTGCCGGCGCGGGCGCTCACCTGCAGAGCCTGCACCAGTTGTTGGGCAGCCTCATCGGTACCGCTCTTGCCGGGCAACTGCTCCGTCCCGCGTGGGACACCGCATTCGACGGCATCGCCGTACAGGACATTTC
>JACMQP010000301.1 GCA_014376915.1 Ramlibacter sp. | reverse complement strand
CGGCCAGGTCCGCATCGAAACCCAGCACCCGCGTGAGCACCCGCTTGACGTTGCCGTCGAGGATGGCGACCCGCTCGCCAAAGCAGAACGACGCGATCGCAGCCGCCGTGGAGCGCCCGATGCCGGGCAAGGTCGCGAGTTCAGCGGCCGTCCCCGGAAACCTGCCCCCATGGGTGGAGACGACCTCCTGCGCGCAGTAATGCATGTTGCGCGCCCGGCTGTAATAGCCCAGGCCGCTCCACAGCGACATCACTTCATCCTGGCCAGCGGCGGCCAGCGAGCCGACATCGGGGAAGCGTTCGAGAAAGCGCGCGTAGTAGGCAAGGACCACAGAGACCTGGGTCTGCTGCAACATGATCTCGGACAGCCAGACCCGGTACGGATCGCGGCTACCCTGCCAGGGCAGGCCGCTGCGGCCATGGGCCTGCTGCCACCGGACCACCTGCCCGGCGAACTCGCCCGGCTGCGCCTTCATGCGGTCTGGCGCTGCGGCTCCAGGGCCGGGGCGTTGGCGGCGGGAGCTTCAGTGAGGTGGCTGGTGAGCTCCGCCAGCTTGGCGTCCAGTTCGTCCAGCGCAGTCTCCTGCGAAGTGATCTCCGCGATCCGGTCGTCCAGGCCGCTGGCGGCCTGCTGGATACGCTCGATCGCCTCGAGCCGGCGGCCGAAGTTGCGGCGCCGCTCGCGCAGTTGCGCGTCGAGTTGGGCGGCGGCGGACTTGTTCCACAGCTCCACTTCCGCCAGCGCGGATTCGTAAACCATCCGCAGTCGCGTGCCGAGCGCGCGCACCAGCCGGTCCGCGAACTCGGGTTGCGCCAGCCGCAGCGCGTTGGCCACGCCCAGGTACTGGTTATGACTGCGCTCGACCAGTTCGAGGTCACGCGCGTAGCGTGCCAGATCCGGCTCCTTGGGCGCCTGCAGCGAGAAACCGTATTCGGTATTCAGCTGGCGGAAAGTGCCGGTCAGCATCGACTGGATGTCGCCGCTGGTGGACTGGGCCCGCTGCAGGCCGGCGCGCAGCCGGTCGAATGTCAGCGTGTAGGCGCGCCTCACGCCCAGCTTGATTCCTGGCGTGCGCAGCGCCTTGGTCAGTTCGGCCATCTCGGCTTTCAGCGTGCTGGTGCCCAGCAGGTTGAACACCTCGCGCAGCAGCTTCAGGTGCACCGAGCGGACAGCGTGGATCTTGGCGCCGCTGACGTCGAATTCGCCCTGCTCCTGCTCGATGCGGGCGCGCATATGCCGGATCACCGAGGTGTTCTTGCCACGCAGGCCCTTGAGCTCGATCATCTGCTCGGTCAGGTCGCGCCGGCGGATGTTGATCGCCCGCGTCGCTTCGCCGCGCAGTTCGCCGATGCCGATCGTCACGCCTTGCTGCAGGATCTTCTGGCGCTGGCCCAGGACGCCCTGGCTGAGCGCGCGCTCGAGCGCCGGCAGCTGGCTGGCCTGCAGCAGCGCCGCGTCGTTGTTGACCTTGGCCACCAGCCCCTTCTGGGCCGAAACCGCGATCACCTGGTCCAGCCGCAGGCCGAGGATCTCGGCCGACGTGGCGCGCTGGCGGTCGATCTGCGCCTGCACCTGCGCCGGCGTGCTCAGCGAGTCCCACATCGTGTCGATCTTGTTCAGGACCACCAGCCGCGAATCCGAATCCTCGGACTCGTTGATCAGATGCTCGCGCCAGATCGCCAGGTCCGACTTGGTGACGCCGGTGTCGGCCGCCAGGATAAACACCACGGCGTGGGCCTGCGGAATCAGGTTGACCGTCAACTCGGGTTCTGCGCCGATCGCGTTCAGGCCCGGGGTGTCGAGGATCACCAGCCCCTGCTTGAGCAGCGGATGCGCGATGTTGATCAGCGCGTGGCGCCAGCGCGGCACCTCCACCAGGCCGTTGGCGTCCAGCCTCGGGTTGTCCTCCGGCGAGTCCTCGTGCCAGAAGCCCAGCGCCTTGGCATCCTCGACCGTGACGTGGCGGACCTCGGCGACCTTCTCGAAGGCCTGTGCCAGCTGGGCCGGATCGTTGACGTCCAGGTCGACCCGGATCCACTTTTCCGGGACCATCCGCCATTCCATCAGCGGTTGGGGCTGCAGGCGGGTTTCGATGGGCAACAGGCGCAGGCAGGGCGGAACGTCGCCGTCGTAACCGAGCTCGGTCGGGCACATCGTGGTGCGGCCGGCGCTGGCGGGCATGATGCGGCGCTTGTAGCCGGCGAAGAAGATCGCGTTGATCAGCTCGGACTTGCCGCGGGAGAACTCGGCGACGAAGGCGACCATGACCTTGTCCGACCGCATCTGCGTTTCGAGCCGGCGCAGGCGTTCTTCCACCGCGGCGTCGAGCAACTCGTGGTCCTTGAGCCATTCGGACAGCAGTTTCAGCCGCAGGGCGAACTCTCGGCGCCAGACTCCATGCTGATCGAATTGGTCGTTGAAGGAAGTGCCCACTAAACCCCCAGTGTGACACCCAATATAGCATCCAGCCCCGCGCGCGTCCTCATGCTTTCTGACAGTGCGGACAGAAGTAACTGGCCCGTTGTCCCTGCCGGATCATGCGGATCGGCGCGCCGCACACCCGGCATGGCTGCCCCTTGCGGTCATAGACCATGGCCTCGAGCTGGAAGTAACCGGACTGGCCGTCGGTGTTGGAAAAATCCCGCAACGTGCTGCCGCCCTTGCTCACTGCCTTGGTCAGCACCTCGCGCACGGCCTGCAGCAGGCGGGTGGCACGGGTCCGGCTAATGCGCGCCGAGGACAGCGTCGGCCGGATGCCGGCCATGAACAGCGCCTCGGAAGCGTAGATGTTGCCGACTCCCACCACCAGGTCGCCGGCCAGCAACACCTGCTTGACCGGCGCCTTGCGGCGTTTGAGGCCCGCATGGAAGGCAGCGGGAACGAAGTCGTCGCCCAACGGTTCGACGCCCAGCCTTCCGAGCAGCTTTTGCGCCGCGGGCGCCGCCTCGCTGTCGGCATAGACCACCGCGCCAAAGCGGCGGGGGTCGTTCAGCCGCAGCGAGCCTCGGGAGGTGACAAGGTCGAAATGGTCGTGGCCGCCGGCCTCCGGCAGCGTGGGCAAGAACCTCAGGCTGCCCGACATCCCCAGGTGCAGCAACAGCAGGCCGCGGTCCATGTCGATCAGCAGGTACTTGCCGCGCCGGCGCACGCTGGTGACAGTGCGGCCTTCCAGCCGCGCCGGCTCGAGGCCCAGCGGCCAGCGCAGCGGCTTGCCCAGCCGCACGGATTCGATCCGCGCGCCCGCGATGCGGTCGGCAAAGCCGAGCCTGGTGACTTCGACTTCAGGCAGTTCAGGCATGGGGGAAAGAGGCTTGGATTATTATGGTTTGATGAAGCGTCTACATCGTCTCGCACCGCTTGCGCTGCTCCTGCTGGGCCTGGCCCCGGCTCCTTATGCCCAGACCGCGGACAGCAGTTCCGACACTGCGACCAACGTGGCTTCGACCCTGGACGCCGAACTGTTCTACGAGCTGCTGCTGGGCGAGATCAACGCCAACGACGCGGAGCCGGGTGTCGGCTATTCGTTGATCCTCGACGCCGCCCGCAAGACCAACAATCCGGCACTGTATCAGCGGGCCGTGGACATCGCGTTCCAGGCGCGCTCCGGCGATGCCGCGCTACAGGCAGCCCAGGCCTGGAAGCAGGCCCAGCCGCAGTCGCGTGAAGCGAACCGCTACGTGCTGCAGATCCTGGTGGCGCTCAATCGCGTCGCCGACACGCCGGACATCCTCAAAAGCGACATCGCGCTGGCCAGCGCCACCGACCGCGTGGCCGTGGTGTCCGGCATTCCCCGGCTCTACGCGCGGGTCAGCGACAAGAAGCTGGCGGCGACCGTGGTAGAGCAGGCGCTGGCCAGCTATTTGACGGCGCCGGACCTGGGCCCGACGGCCTGGACGTCGATCGGCAGGATGCGCCTGGCGGCCGGCGACACCAGCGGCGCGCTCGAGGCCACACGGCGGGCCCAGGAGATGAATCCGCTCTCCGAGGCGCCGGCCCTGCTCGCGCTCGAGATGATGGATCCCAAGCAGCCGCTGGCCGAGCCGCTCGTGCGCCGCTATATGGAAGGCAAGCCCGTCACCGAGCTGCGCATGGGTTACGCCCGGGCGCTGCTCGATGCCCAGCGCTATGCCGAAGCGACGCAGCAGCTCAAGGTCATCACCGCCGAACGGCCGCAGTTCGCCGAAGCGTGGCTGGTGCAGGGCACGCTGGAGGTGCAGGACAACCAGCTGGCGGCCGCGGAAACGTCGCTGCGGCGCTATATCGAGCTGGCGCAGGCCCAGCCGGGCACCGAGGAACGCAGCCGCGGGCTGGCGCAGGCCTACCTGTCGCTGTCGCAGATCGCCGAGAAACGCAAGGACTACGCCACTGCCGGCGCCATGCTGGACCGCATCGAGAACTCGCAGGACCTGGTGGCGGCGCAGAACCGGCGCGCGTCGCTGCTCGCCCGTCAGGGAAAGATGGACGAGGCGCGCAAGCTGCTGCGCGCGATCCCCGAGCGCACCCCCGCCGATGCGCGCAACAAGCTCCTGGCCGAAGTGCAGCTGCTGCGCGACAACAAGCAGTTCAGGGCCGCGTATGACCTGCTGGCCGAAGCGGTGCGGCGCGACCCGAAGGACAGCGAGCTGCTCTATGACCAGGCCATGGTCGCTGAAAAACTTGGCAACAACGCTGACATGGAGCGCCTGTTGCGCCAGGTGATCGCGGCCAAACCCGACTATCACCACGCGTACAACGCCCTGGGTTATTCGCTGGCCGAGCGCAACATCCGGCTGCCGGAAGCGCGCCAGCTGATCCAGAAGGCGCTGGATTTCGCGCCGGGCGACCCTTTCATCAGCGACAGCCTGGGCTGGGTCGAATTCCGGCTGGGCAACCGGACCGAGGCGCTGCGCATCCTGAACACCGCGTACAAGCTCCGGCCTGACCCGGAGATCGCAGCCCACCTGGGCGAGGTGCTGTGGGCCGCCGGCCAGCGCGACCGGGCACAGGCGATCTGGAAGGAAGGCCTGCTGATCAACAGCGAAAATGAGACGCTGCAGGAAACCCTGAAGCGCCTGCGCGTCAAGCCATGACAGCAGTGTTGCGGCGCGGCGCGCTGGGCTTGCTGGCCGGGGTAGCGCTGTTCCTGGCGGGCTGTGCGCAACCCGCGCGGGTTGCGCAAAAGGACGAGTTTTCGGCCGGCGTCTGGCGCGGCCGCATGGCGCTGCAGGTGCAGGACCAGCCATCCCAGTCGTTTTCGGCCGGCTTTGAATTGAGGGGCCGGCCCGACGCCGGCCAACTGACGCTCTACAACCCGCTCGGCGGCACGCTGGCGGCCCTGAGCTGGGCGCCAGGGTCTGCGACCTTGCGCTCCGGCGACCAGCTGCGGCAGTTCGACTCCATCGATGCGTTGGTAGCCGGCGCGACTGGCACGCCGATCCCGATCGCCAGCCTGTTCGACTGGCTGTCCGGCAGCAATACGCCGGTCGACGGCTGGGAGGCCGACCTGTCGCAGCTGGCCGACGGCCGGCTACGCGCACGCCGGGTGACGCCGCCGCCGGCCGCCGACCTGCGGGTGGCGCTGGACAAGTAGCGGGCATGAAAGCGTTGTACGACGTCCCGGCGCCGGCGAAGCTCAACCTGTTCCTGCACATCATCGGCCGCAGGCCGGACGGATACCACCTGCTGCAGTCGGTGTTCATGCTGGTGGACTGGTGCGACACCCTGCATTTCGAGTTGCGCGCAAGCGGGCAGATCAGCCGCGAAGACAGCGGGATCAGCCTGCCGGAAGACGACCTCATCGTGCGCGCCGCGCGCTCCCTGCAGCAAGCCGTCGACTGCCCGGCGGGCGTCCACATCCGGCTGGAAAAACGCATCCCGGTGCAGGCCGGCATGGGCGGTGGCTCCTCGGACGCCGCCTCCTGCCTGCTGGCACTGAACCGGCTGTGGGGCCTTCGCCTGCCGTTGGGCCCGCTCGAGAAGATCGGTCTGGCGCTGGGCTCCGACGTGCCGTTCTTCCTGCGCGGGCGCAACGCCTGGGTCGAGGGAATCGGCGATCAGATCCACCCCGTCGAGGTGCCCTGCGCGCGATTCGCCGTGGTCAAACCGCATGAAGGGCTTGATACGGCGAGCATCTTCCGCGACGCGGCGCTGAAGAGGGACTCGGCTCCTGCTATAATTTCAGGCTTTGCTGCAAACCACGAAGGCCTGTTTCCATTCGGATTCGGCCACAACGATCTGCAGCCGGTCGCGCAGAGGCTTTGCCCCACGGTCACGCAGGCTCTGGAGTGGCTGGGTGGTCAGGGGATGCAGGCGCGGATGACCGGCTCAGGAAGTGCGGTGTTTGCGCAGATGCCCCATGAAAAGTCCCTGCTGCCGGCTCCGGCTGGTTGGCAGGTTCGTGAATGCGGTAATTTGGCGGTCCATCCCCTGGTGGGTTGGGCGGCCAGCGACGATTTCGGTGGCCGGCCGGTTTCCTGAAAGGGACAATCGGCCTGCAACCTGTGTAGGGGAGTCGCCAAGTTGGTTAAGGCACTGGATTTTGATTCCAGCATGCGAAGGTTCGAATCCTTCCTCCCCTGCCAAATACGTTCCGACGTACAGGCACAAACGTAAATCCTGGGACGCCCATGCAAGCAGCTCAATCCCCCGACTTCATGGTGTTCACCGGCAACGCCAATCTGGGGCTGGCGACGGAAATCGCGGGCCATCTTGGGATCAGCCTGGGCGCGGCCCACGTGGGCCGGTTCTCCGACGGCGAAGTCACCGTCGAGATCAACCAGAACGTCCGTGCCAGGGACGTGTTCGTGGTGCAGTCCACCTGCGCCCCGACCAACGAGAACCTGATGGAACTGCTGATCATGGTCGATGCGCTCAAGCGCGCGTCGGCCGAGCGGATCAGCGCCGTGATCCCGTATTTCGGCTACGCCCGCCAGGACCGCCGCCCGCGCTCGTCGCGGGTTCCGATTTCGGCCAAGGTGGTCGCCAACCTGCTGCAGACGGTGGGCGTGTCGCGGGTCCTGACGATGGACCTGCACGCCGACCAGATCCAGGGCTTCTTCGACATCCCGGTGGACAACATCTATGCGTCGCCGGTACTGCTGACGGACCTGCGCCAGAAGAACTACGACGACCTGATCGTCGTCTCGCCCGACGTGGGTGGGGTGGTGCGAGCCCGGGCCCTCGCCAAGCAGCTGAACACCGACCTCGCCATCATCGACAAGCGCCGGCCGCGAGCCAACGTCAGCGAAGTGATGCACGTGATCGGCGACATCGACGGCCGCAATTGCGTGATCATGGACGACATGATCGACACGGCGGGCACGTTGGTGAAGGCGGCCGAGGTGCTCAAGGAGCG
>JACMQP010000300.1 GCA_014376915.1 Ramlibacter sp. | reverse complement strand
GTACCAGCCGATCGCGGAAGCGTCGATGAACTTCTGGATCATGGCCGGATTCTTCTCGACCATGTCGCGCCGCGCCTCGATCAGGTTGCTGTAGGCCTCCCAGCCCTGGTCCGCCAGCAGGAACACATCGGTCTTGACGCCCTCCTTGCCGAGGTAAAGGGGCTCCGCCGTCGCATAGGCTTGCTGGACCGAAGCCTTGTCGGCCAGGAACGGCGCCATCGCATAGTTGTACTGCTTGAACTGCGCGTCCGTGAAACCGCGACTGGCCGTCAGCCATTTCCAGAAGCTGAACTGGCTGGCCTTGGCGACGTAGACCGTCTTGGCCCTGGACAACTCATCGAAGCTCTTGTACTGCCCGGCATGCGCCATCAGTGATGTCGGATCCTTCTGCATGAAGGCTGCGACCAGCGTCGTGGGCAGCTTGCTCTTGTTGGCCTCCATCATCCCGATGATCCCGATCGGGATCATCAGGTCGACCTTGCCGACCAGCATCAGCGGACGCGGGTTGGCTTGCGGCCCGCCTTGCATGATCTCGACGTCGAGGCCGTAGCGCTTGTAGGTGCCGTCGGCCAGCGCCTGGTAGAAGCCGCCATGGCTGCCCTGCGCTTTCCAGTTGGTGGCGAACACGAGCTTTTGCTGCGCCTGCGCGACGCCGCTTGCCAGTAGCGCAACAACGGCGACTGAGGCCCAACCGGCCTTGGTGATGCATTTCCAGATCATCTGAGTTCCTTGCGGTTCATGAACAGTGGTTGAAACAAATTCAATTGAGCGACTGGATCTTTCCAGGATTCATCAGGCCGAACGGATCCATGCCACGCGTGAACTTCATCTCGTCGGGGCCCATCTGCTTGCGGCCGCTCTTCTCGAGCACGTTGACATGGGCGTTCATGACCTGGCAGCCGTCCTGCACGAGCTCGTGCATGACCTCGTCGAGACGGTCCTCGTCCAGGTACCGCAGCAACACCAGCCCCGACAGCCGTGGCTTGCCGGCGAGCCGGGAAAACTCGTGGTGCATCAGCATCTCGTCGCCGTAGCGTTCCATCTGGGCGGCGATCAAAGCCGGATCGAAAGGCGGCGGCACCACCATCTGCAGATAGGTCCAGCCCCGGTCCAGTTTCAGGGCGCGCAGCGTCGTGTGGTTGTAGGCGCATTCGTGCACCGGCGGCAGCCCCGCCTGTTCGCTCTCCTGCTGCGTCAGGCACATGCCGGCGCGCCCACCGCTCGCGGCAACCAGATCGAAGAAGCGATCTCGGTCGTTCGGGTTGACCATGGAAAACATGGCGTCGGCGCTGCCGTCGAAGTGCGCCTTCAGGTCGGTGTAATACGGGCCGAAGCGGCGGTCGACGGCACTCAGCAGGAACACGTCGATGCCCGCCGCGAGCACCGCTGCGCCGAAGCGGATCACTTCCGGGTAGCTCGGAAAGAGCGCGATGCACTGCAGCCAGTCGACTGCGGGCACCAGTGCCACTTCGAGTTCGACGATGATGCCGTTGGTGCCCCAGGCATGGTGAACCATCTCGATGTCGGCGCCGGTCAGCGTCAGCGTCCGGGGCTGCTCCTCCAGCGTCACGACGCGGACCGAGCGCATCGTCCCGGATTCCTTGAGGATGCCGTGGCGGACCGAGCCGATGCCGGCCGAACCGCCGGCGATGAAGCCGCCGATGGTCGCGATGCCCATCGTCGACGGGTAGATCATCAACTGCTGTCCGGTCCGGCGCACCGCGTCCAGCACCGATTCGAGTCGTGCGCCGGCCTGAACCCGGACCACGCCGTCGGTGATGCCGACGACCTTGTCCAGCAGTGTGGTGTCGAGCACGATGCCCCCTTGCAGCGGCACGGCCTGACCGTAATTGCCGGTGCCGCCCCCGCGAACAGTCACCTGCAGGCGATGGCGCGCCGCTGCAGCGGCCACCCGGACGACCTCTTCCTCACTGGCCGGCAGGACCACGATCTCGGCCCGGCAATCCTCCAGCAGTGCTTCAAGCACCGGGCTGTACCAGTAGTAGTCGCGCGCCCGGGTGCGCAGATCATCCGCGTCGGTGAGGCAGGCAATCCCGTCGATGCTATTTCTGAACGCCTCGAGAGTCTGTGCCCGGTCGCGCGTCGCCGGGGCGGAATCGTTGTGGGTAAGGGTCATCATCTTTCGCGTTTCAGTTCGCTCTCGTGCCAGTGCCCGAGCACCTTTTTCGACACCCAGCTGGTGACCAGGAAGATCAGGATGCCGCACAGCGAGACCAGCAGCAGCGCAGCGAACATCAGCGGGACATCGCTGCGGAAGCTGGCCTCGAAGATCCTCGACGCCAGGCCGGTTTCCTTGCCGGCGGCGCCGGCCACGAATTCCGCAACCACGGCGCCGATCAGCGCCAGGCCGCCGGAGACCTTCACGCCCGACATGAAGTACGGCAGCGCCGACGGCGTCAGAAGCCAGCGGAATCGCTGCCAGGGGCTGGCCCGATACAGCGTGAAGAGGTCGCGCAGGTTGTGGTCTGCGCTGCGCAGTCCGATCACGGTGCTCGAGAGGATGGGGAAGAAGGCGACGATCCAGGCGCAGATCAGCAGCGCGCCCATCGTGCTGTCCACGTAGATCATGATCAGCGGGGCGATCGCGATGATGGGCGTGACCTGAAGCACCACCGCGTAGGGGAACAGGCTCACCTCGACGTAGCGCGACAAGGCAAACAGCGTGCCCAGTCCGACACCGCCGACGATCGCGAGGCCCAGCGCCGACAGCGTCAGCTTGACGGTGAACCACAGCGAGCCGGAAAGCGAAGGCCATTTTTCCCACAAGGTCTGAAGCACCAGCACCGGGCCGGGGAGGATGTAAGGCGGGATCTTGTTGATCCGCACGAACAGCTCCCAGGCCGCCAGCGCCACCACAAGAACCAGCAGCGGGGCCACGATCGTGAGGACGCGTTCGCGGCGGTCGCGACGTCGGTCGGCGTCGTTGAACGGGGAGATCGCCTCCAGCGCCGGATCAATGGTCGACGCTTGCATGGGCCAAGGTTTCTTTCAATGAAGCTGAAACACGCACGCACTGCCCGGCATAGGAGGTTGACGTGCGGAAGGCGTCGTCGCGGGGATCGGGCCCGTCGATGGGGATGTCGTCCACCACGCGCCCGGGCCTGGCGGCCATCACGATGACGCGACTGGACAGGTAGACCGCCTCCCAGACGTTGTGCGTCACGAAAACGACCGTCAGGTTCAGGTCCTTCCACAGCTTGAGCACATCGTCGTTCAGCTTGGCGCGGGTCATCTCGTCGAGCGCGGCAAAAGGCTCGTCCATCAGCAGCAGCTTGGGGCGCGTCACCATCGCGCGGGCGATCGACGCGCGCATCTTCATCCCACCCGACAGCTCGCGCGGAAAAACATCGGCGAACCGCGACAGGCCGACCATCGCCAGCGCCGCCTGGACATCGTCGGCGGCACGGGCGCGGGACACCCCGGCGACCCTCAGCGGCAGGTAGACGTTGTCGAAGATGGAGGCCCAGGGCATCAGCGTCGGCTCCTGGAACACGAAGCTGATGTCGCGGCTGTGGGCGTCCTGTGCCCCGCCGTCGGCGGGCCACTCGATCTCACCCGATGACAGGCTGAGCAGCCCCGCCATCATGCGCAAGGCCGTGCTCTTGCCGCAACCCGAGGGCCCCAGCAGGCTGACGAACTCGCCACGGTGGACCGAAAGCGACATGTCACGCAGGGCAACCGTTCCGTTTGAATAGCGCTTGTTGACGCGGGCCAGCCGGATCAGGGCTGGCGGCATCGTGCCGTCGCCGGCTGGCGTGATTTGCACGGTTCGCATCGCCGCCCTCTAGCTGACCGAAGGTTGCTGGGACAGCCAGTCGGGGCTGGTGCCGTCCAGGTCGCTCAGCATCTCGATGAATTGGCCTGCGATATGGCCGATGACCCCATCGCCCTTTTCCGCCGTCGCCAGGCTCGCATCGCCGCACGCGCCGGCCGGGTTCAGGTCCTGGATCTGCCAGGCCAGCTTGGCCCGCGCGTTGATCGAGAGATGCCTGGTTTGCGCCACCAGCTGTTCCGCGCTCGAGCGGAAGTTGCGCGCCTGCCCCATGTCCACCAGGTCGGGGCGCAGGGCCAGGACGACCGAGGTTTCCTTGTCGCCGCCATGGATCCCGTGCTGGGTCTCTGCCGCGGTGAACATGCCCGGCGGCGTGCCGAACGAGTAGGTGTTGGTCGCCACCACCAGCATGTTGTGTTTCACCCGCAGGTCGCGGGCGACGATTTCGCCCACCATGCCCTGGCCCCCATGGCTGTTGAGGATGACCATCTTGCGCACGCCGGAGGCCGCCACGCAGTCGCCGATTTCCATCCAGAGGTGGATCAGCGTTTCGATCGACAGCGTCAGGGTGCCGGGGTAGCGCGCGTGTTCGTTGCTCTTGCCGATGCGCTGCGTCGGCAGGAACACCGCCGGCAGGTCGGCGGGAATCTGCTCGATGATGCGTTCGACGACCCCTTCGATGATGGTGGTGTCGACCGACAGCGGCAGGTGCGGGCCGTGCTGTTCGATGGCCGACACCGGCAGTACGGCGATCAGGCGGTCCCGGTCGAGGGCCGCAAACTCCGGCGACGTGAAATCTGCCCAGTAACGCTTCATGTGGCCCTTTGCGCTGCGGGCATCGCCCGGGTATTGCCTACCAAGTGGTCTGACCGATCGTAAAAACGATTGTGAATTCTAGCCAGGTGCGCGAAGCCGCTGCATCTTTCTGTGCCCGTGGAAACCCTCGGTGGAAATTTGCGAGGCGGTCTCAGTCAGCTGCTTCACGCGCCGCCACCGCCACGGGCACTGCTTCGGTTGCCTGTGAATGCGCGCCAGTGTACAAATGGGCCGACCATGCGTCAAAACTCAATTTCGTCCGATCCGGAAAGCCCATCTTGAACGGTCTGCTTCACCGTGTCGCCATCCCACCCCGCCTGCGCGACTTCGGCCCGGCTGCACCCGACACCCAGGCCTTCGATGTCGCCTGGGACAGCGGACGCGTCACGCGGATCGAGCCGGTGCCGGGCGCGGCACAGGCCATTGTGCTGAGCGCCCCTGTCGACGTGCACGTGCACATCGACAAGAACTACACGGTCGACGAAGTGGGCGAGGCGCAGGGCGATTTGGGCACGGCGATCGAAAAGATGGAGGTCAGTCGCTCAGGCTGGACAGCGGCGCAGGTCCGTGGCCGCATGACGCGCGCCCTCGACGACGCCTGGCGCTGCGGGACCCGCGCGCTGCGCACGCACCTCGACTGGTCCGACCCGCAGGCACCGCTTTCGTTGGCGCTGCTGCTGGACCTGCGTGAAGAGTGGCGGGACCGGATCGAGCTGCAGTTTGTTTCGCTCACGCCGCTGGAGCGGTTCGACGAGCAAGGCGCCGCGGCCGAGCGCGCGCGCACGCTTGCAGCCACGGGCGGCATCCTCGGCGCGTTCGTTTACCGCAATGTTGATCTTCAGGCCAAGCTGCGGCGGGTCTTCGAACTGGCCGCAGCGCACGGGCTGGCACTCGATCTTCACGTCGACGAGGGCCTGGACGCGGACGCAGTCGCACTGTCATGCGTCGCCGATCTGGTCACCGAATTCGGCATGCAGGGGCGCGTCACCTGCGGGCATGCCTGCTCCCTGTCAATGCAGCCGACGGACCAGGCGCTGGACACACTGGGTCGGTGTGCGCTGGCCGACATTCACCTGGTGGCCTTGCCGACGACCAACCTCTACTTGCAGGGCAGCTGGGACGGCACGCCGCGGGAGCGGGGCATCACACGCCTGCGCGAAGCCCGGGCTGCTGGCGTGAACGTCTGCATCGCGACCGACAACGTGGCGGACGGCTTTTATCCCTACGGGAGTTACGACCTGCTCGAGACCTTCGGCCTGGGCGTGCAGCTCGCCCACCTGGCCGATGCCGCTTCCTGGCTTCCGGTGATCACGAGCAACCCGGCACGCGCCATGGGCCTGCAATGGGATGGTCTGCTTCGCGTGGGTTGCCCGGCCGATCTGGTGGCGCTGAAGGCGCGCACGCCCTACGAAATGCTCACGCCCCAGGGCCGGCAGCGCACCGTGTATCGCAGCGGTCGCGCGCTGGCTTAGCTAGGCCTCGGGTGCGATCGCCTCGGCGTAGTCGTACAGCGTTCCCAGCAGCGCCTCGGCGCGCGCATCGGCCGTGGCGGACAGCGTGTCGATCTCGGCGAAGAAGCGGTCCAGGTTGAGCGCACCGCCCTCCCCTTCGAGCAGGCTGGCGCTGCGGTGCGCCTCCCAGCGCTCCAGTTCCCCGGGCGCCAGGGTGTCGGCAAAATTGCGCGCCCGGTAGCGGAACACCAATTCCTCCAGCCGGCCATCGTCGAAGCCGGTGCGCGCATGCGCCAGTTCGGCGCCCGACAGGCCGCGCAGCTGGTCGAGCCGGCGCCGGTCGGCGTTGCCGACGAAGCCGCCGTAGAGGTCCTGGTCCACGTCCGGCGGATTTTCGGCGGCCGGCCGCTTGAACACCTCAGGCCAGACTGCGCTCATGTCCGGGAGCGCCGCCGCTGCCGCGGCGTGACGCCCGGCGGCCTCCAGGTCCAGCTGCCAGCGCTGCGCCAGCGCGGGGGCCAGTGTGCGCAGGTTGCCGACGACCATGGGCGACTTGTTCAGATGGATGGACTTGAGGGGCAGGCGCGTCACGCCGTCAGGCAGGTCGGCCGCGCGCGTGAACAGGCGCTGGCGCAGCGTGGCCACGTCCAGCAGCGGCAATTCGGTCGGATCGTGCGCCAGGTCCCAGGCCAGCAGCTCGTTGCGATTGGTGGGATGGGTGGCCAGCGGCCACATCACGGCCAGGCAGCCGCGTTCGGCCGGGAACATGCCCGAGACGTGCAGGAAGGGCCGGGCCGTGGCGCAGGTGGTCGGCAGGCCGAGCTCGGCCGCCACCTGGTCTTTCTTGTGCAGGCGCAGCGCAAAGTCGAACAGCTTGGGCTGGCGGCTGCGGATCAGCCGCGCCAGCGCGATGGTGGCGCGCACGTCGGACAAAGCGTCGTGCGCTGCCTCATGCACGAGCCCGTTGGCGCGCGCCAGGTCTCCCAGCCTGAAGCTGGGCCTGCCATCGGCGTGCCTGGGCCATTCGATGCCCTCGGGTCGCAGCGCATAGGTCAGGCGCACCACGTCCAGCAGGTCCCAGCGGCCGCACTGGTTCTGCCACTCGCGCCCGTACGGATCGATCAGGTTGCGCCAGAACATGAAGCGGGTGATCTCGTCGTCGAAGCGGATGGTGTTGTAG
>JACMQP010000299.1 GCA_014376915.1 Ramlibacter sp. | reverse complement strand
TCGTCCGGCCTGGAGATCTTTCCCGGATTGCCCTTGGCCGTGGAGATGCTGATGGCCTGGTCTTCGTAAGGCAGCATCTGCATCATCTTGGCGCGCTCCTCGGTGTAGAAGATGCCGGTATTGATCATGTCCCAGCGGCCGGCCTGCAGGCCGGGGATCATGGCCGAGAACTCGATGCGGATGTATTCGGCCTTGAGGCACAGGCGCCTGGCGATCTCTTCGCCCAGTTCGATCCGCATCCCCTTCAGGGCGCCGCTCTGGTCCACGTACTGAACCGGCGGCAGCGTCGGGTTGACCGACATGACCAGCGTGCCCTTTTTCACGAGGAGCGACTCGGGAACGTTGTACTTGCAGTCCTGCGCCTGTGCGCCGGTGGCGAACAGGACGGCGGTAGCGGCGATGAGGGCGATCTGAAATTTCATGGGGTGGCTCCGGAAGAAGTGGGGGAGAGGTCAGGCGGAAATCGAATCGATGAGGCCCAGCTGCGCGAGCGCCTTGCGCAGTTCAGCGGCTTCGGCCGGCGGCAGCGGAAGGCGAGGGGCGCGCGGTTTGCCGACCGGCAGGCCCATCATGTCCAGGGCGTCCTTGGACGCAGCCACGTAGCGGTGGCCACCGACCCACTTGACGATCGGCAGCATGCGCTTGTACAAGGCGAGAGCCTGGTCCATGTCCTTCTCGTCGGCGACCAGTTCGAACAGGCGCGCGGACATTTTCGGAATCAGGTTGGAGCATACGGCGACCCAACCTTGGGCGCCGAGCCAGAACGATTCGTAGCCCAGGATGCCGGCAAACACCGTCATGCGGTCGCCACACAATTCGATGATGTCGCGCACCCGCGTGACTTCCAGGGTCGACTCCTTGATGTACTGGCAGTTGTCGATGCGCGAGAGCCGGGCGACGATGGGCGGGGTGAGGTCCACGTTGGCGGTCGCAGGGTTGTTGTAGACCATGATCGGGATGTCAATGGCTTCGCCCACCTTGCGGTAGTGGTGGAACAACTCGTCTTCGGTCGGACTCGAATAGAAGGGCGGAATGATCATCACGCCGTCGGCGCCCATGTCCTGGGCTTCCTTGCTGAGCGAAACGCACTCGTCGGTCCACTCGGCGCCGGTGCCGATCAGAACCGGCACGCGGCCCGCCGCCGTCTTGATGCAGGTGTCGATCACCAGCTGGCGTTCATCGCGGGTGAGCGAGAGGAACTCGCCCGTGCTGCCAAGGGGGATCAGCCCGTGAATGCCTTCGTCGATCTGCCAGTCAACAAGTTTTTTCAGGGCGGGGACGTCGACGTGCGCCCCGTCGCCGGTCAGTGGGGTGATCAGGACGGTGTAAGTCCCACGGAATTTCGCCATCAGGTTCTCTCTCTTGGGATGTGAGCGTTCGCTTAAATCGCTTGCGTTCTTAATGTATACGTGTATTATACGTATACATAACTAAAAATCAAGCGAAACAGTTCGCTAGAACGAGCCACCTTGCCCCTCATGAGCGCGCGCCTCAAGCACCCTTTGATCCGTCGTGTTTCCCGGTCGGTCGTCTTCAGCTACGACGGTCAGGCGCTGCCCGCAATCGAGGGCGAAACCATTGCCGCGGCGCTGGCGGCCAACGGGATCGCGGCCTTGCGCCAGGCACGTGACGGTCAACGGCGCGGGCTGTACTGCGGAATGGGGGCCTGCCAGGAATGCCTGGTCACGGTGGATGGCCAGGCAAGCCAGCGCGCCTGCATGACCAAGGTCGAGCGCGGACAAGTGGTGCGTTCCTCCATGCCGCAGGCCGGCGAGGATGACCCGCTTCGGCCGCTGGTCCCAGCCGCCGGCGCGGCACCGGTCGAAGTGCATGTTGACCTGCTGGTGATCGGCGCGGGGCCCGCTGGCTTGTCGGCCGCGCTGGCTGCCCGGCGTGCCGGTGCCAGTGTGTCGATCCTCGACGAGAGGCTGGAGCCTGGCGGCCAGTACTACAAGCCGCTCGCACCATCGCATCGATCGGCCTCCCCGGCCGACAAGCAGTTTGCCCAGGGACTGGCGCTGACCCGGGAGGTCACCGATGCAGGCGTCGAACTGGTGCAGGGTGCGCAGGTCTGGGCAGCCGAGTCGCCTAGGGAAGTCGCCGCGATCGTCGCCGGGCGCGCGACCCTCTACCGGTGCCGGCAGTTGATCGTCGCACCCGGCGCTTACGAGCGTCCGGTTCCTTTTCCGGGCTGGACCTTGCCGGGCGTCATGACCACGGGCGCAGGCCAGACACTTGCGCGGGCCTACCGCGTCTCGCCCGGACAGCGCGTGCTGATCGCCGGCAACGGACCGCTGAACCTGCAGCTCGCCGCTGAATTGCTGGCTGGCGGTGCCCATGTCGTCGCCGTACTGGAGAGTGCGGCCCGACCCGGATTGCGCGCCTGGCGCGATCTGCTGCAGGCGGCATTCACCGCGCCCGACCTGCTGGCCGACGGCGCGAAATACATGGCCGTGCTGCGGCGTCACCGCGTGCCTGTGTTGTGGAGCCATGGTGTGGTGCGGGCCGAAGGCGACGCGCGCGTCGCCCGAGTCCAGGTGGCGCGACTCGACGCGCAGGGCAGCGCCGTCGCCGGCAGCGCGAAGGTGTTCGAAGCTGATGCCCTGTGTCTTGGTTACGGGTTCATCCCTTCGACCGAACTGGCCCGCATGCTGGGTTGCAGGCACGAGTACGTCGCCCGCCATCTTGGTTATGGCGCAACCGCGATCGAAGAAGACGGTCGCACCGATGTACCGGGTGTGTTCGTGGTGGGCGACGGCGCCGATCTCGGCGGCTCCCGGGTGGCTTTGGCGCGCGGGGCACTGGCAGGCGCGGCGGCTGCGCGTAATCTCGGCCTGCAGGCCCCGGAACCTGCAGGCAGCCTCGGCGCGCTGCGCCGGGCCCAGTCGTTTCAGCGGGCGCTGTGGTCCATCTACCAGGCGCCGCCGGTCAGGCTGGACCAGGTTCCCGACAGCACGCTGCTGTGCCGCTGCGAAGACATCAGCTTCGGCAGCGTGCGCGAACAGATCGCCGCCGGCCACGACACGCTGGCTGCGATCAAGCGCAACACGCGGCTGGGAATGGGCCG
>JACMQP010000298.1 GCA_014376915.1 Ramlibacter sp. | reverse complement strand
TGGATCTTTGCCGCGGCGTCGCGCACGTCGTTCCAGGTCGGGCGGTCAGCGAACTTGATGCCAGCCTTGTCGGTGAGATCCTTGCGGTACATCAACATCGAACTCTCGCCGTAGAACGGCGCGGCGTAAAGCTTGCCGTCCACCGAGAGGCCATCACGCATGGCCGGGAGCAGGTCGTCGATGTCATACGCGGCGTCGGGCTTGATCTCCTTGAGCCAACCCTTCTTGCCCCAGATCGGCGTCTCGTACATCCCGATGGTCATCACGTCGAACTGGCCGCCCTTGGTGGCGATGTCGGTCGTAACGCGTTGTCGCAGCATGCCTTCCTCAAGTGTCACCCACTTGACCTTGATGTCTGGAAAGGCTTTCTCAAAATGCGGCGTGAGCTTCTGCATCTCGATCATGTGGCCATTGTTGACGGTCGCAACGACGATCTCGGTCGCGGCGAACGCACCCGTGGCTATCGCCATTGACAGCGACAGCGACAGGGCCAACTTGGTCTTCAGGGTCATGTGGTATCTCCTCGAGGGGGTATTGAACTTGGCATCGCGTTCATCGCGACGACGCTGCAACGATAGTCTTAGCACCCCAAAGCAGCACATACGGTCTGAACCTGAACCAATACGCTATTGCACACGAATGTCAGTAGTTTCCCGAATTCACCGTAATTTCATACTGAAACTCCCTTGCGATCGCACGTCGGCAACATCAGGTTTTGTCGCTGCTTGAAAAATCACAAGAGTAGAACTGGCTGTTGACGGACGAGGCCTGGCTTGCAGGGCATCGATCTGAACTTTGCGTAAAGGGATAAAAGCAGGCGGCAAGAGATCCAGGTCGCCAGCAGCAACTTCAAAAGGCGCGGTAATTTCAGAATATGGAAAATAACCGCAAAAATAAACCACTTTGAGCCAGTTGCTGCGCCTGCGCAGTCAGTATTTCAGCGGCCTTTAAGTCGTGCCCACCGCGCCGCTCGCCACATACGTGGCAATGGCGCGCGCTGGCAACTCGGTCGCGAACGCGTTGCCGTCGATCCGCAGCGCGAAGCGGATAGGGTGCTCGGTGCGGTTCATCACGACGAGCGCGACGCTGGCGTCGGAATTGATGAAGGCGGTGAGCTCCAGGGCTTCCAGAGTCGCCGCGCACAACACGCGCTGCGCGCCGGGCCGAATGAAGCGTGCGAGGTGGCCGATGTACCAGAACGAGCTCTGGTGGAGCACGGCGCCCGTCGCCGTGTCGGCCAGTATCGGTGCGCTGCAAAAATTGCCGACGTGGTTGGGGCCGCCCTGTTCGTCGAGCAGCAGGTTCCAGTCGATCCAGCCGACGGTCCAGCGGTTCAGGTCCTTGATCATCGAGCGGGCGTAGCGCTCGCCCAGCGCCCAGGAGCCGTCGTGCGGCCCGCCTTCCTGGCAGCCTTCGGTGAACAGCAATTGTTTGTCGGGCCAGGCATCGTGCAGCAGCTGCACGTGGTCGAAGTGGTCCTCGCCGTACCAGTGGAAGCCGGTGCCCCAGATGTATCTGGCCGCTTGCGGGTCGCTGTAAATCACGCTGGCGCGCTCGACCATCGCGTCGCGGTTGTGGTCCCACACGACGATGCGCACGTCGCCCAGGCCCGCAGCGGCCAGCTCGGGGCCGAGGAAATCGCGCACGAAATCGCGTTCCTCTTCGGCCGTGTACAGACACGAGTCCCAGCGCTGGCGTGCCTGTGGCTCGTTCTGGACCGAAACGCCCCAGACCGGCACACCCTGCGCCGCGTAGGCCTCGATGAAGCGCACGTAGCAGCGCGCCCAGGCGCGCCGGTATTCGCTGCGCAGGTGCCCGCCGTCGTTCATGCTGGCGTTGGTCTTCATCCACGCCGGCGGGCTCCACGGCGAGACCAGCAGCTTGAGTTCCGAGCCCGCTGCCCGGACGACTCGCTGCGCGGCCTGAATCATCGGCAGCAGTGCGCGCTGGTCGCGCTCGATGCTGAAGCTGTGCAGCGCGGTGTCGCCGGGGACCGCCACATGGGCGTAGTTGCCGAGCGCGAAATCACAGCTGTTCATATGCACCCGGCACAGCGTGTAGCCGTGGCCGTGGACCGGCTCGAAGCAGTCGCGCAGCACCGCCGCGCGCTCGACCGGGCCAAGCGCCAGCCAGGTCACGGCGGCAGCTTCGGTGAAGGCGCCGCCGAAGCCTTCCAGGGTCTGAAAGCGGCGCGCGCTGTTGACCATCACGCGGGGCGGGTCTGGATCCTCCCGCGACATTGCCAACGCCGCCAACGGCTCCAGCATCGGTTGTTCGGTGAGCCGCTGCCCGCCGTCCCGCGAGGTCAGGAAGCAGCGCAGGGCAGGGCGCGCATCGAGCGCCAAGCCCACGTCTCCACCGCGCCTCGTGCCGCCTGGGTCATTCATTTCGACCAGTAGATGTTGTCGATGAAGAAAGTCGTGCGGTCACCCGCGCCCAGCGCGCCGCTGGTCTTGCCGGTCGAGGCGTACAGGTCCGCGATCGTGAAGGGCTGGGTCACCTGCGCCATGTTGAGCCGCGCCGAGGCCGGCTGGCCATAAGCAGGCGTGGCGTTGGCGACGATGGTGCTGATCGGGATCGACACGTCGTGCCACGCACCGTCGTTGACGTAGCCGTACTGAGCTGCCGACGGGTCAATGAC
>JACMQP010000297.1 GCA_014376915.1 Ramlibacter sp. | reverse complement strand
GCAAAGGCCTGCAGCGTGCGCTTGACGGTGACTGCAAAGTCAGTGAGCAGCGGACCGCCCGCGAGGCCGGTGACCAGCGTCAGCAGCGTGTCCATCGGCAAGGGCAACAAGATCGCCTTGATGAAACCGAAGCGGACGACGAAGTCCCAGACCAAGAACAGCAGCAACGGCCCCACAAAGGGCATGAATTTGCGCCACAGAGGCGTTCGGGCCTGCAGGGGCGCAGTGGCCGCTGTGCTGGACGGCGTCCACGGCGCGCCGGCGGTGGACGCGGAGTCAGCCGCAACAAGGGGACTGCTCATGTCAGCCCTTGTAGAGCATGGTGTCGACCATCAGGCGCGACGAGAAGATGCCCTTGTCGAAAAACAGGTCGAAGAATTTCTGGAAGTAGCCGATGTCCCTGGGCGTGAACTCGTTGTAGAGCGTGTACGCGGCCAGCGGCACTTCGCCCGTCAGCGCGCCGTCGATCGGGGTGTAGCCCTTGAGGTACTGGCGGGCCTCGGCTGGCTTGTTGCGCACGAGCGCGATTCCCCTTGCGTATGCGGCCACGAACTTCTTCGCCTCGGCCGGATATCTGGCGATGAAACTCGATGACAGCGAGGCGGTGCCGCCGAACCACGGCGCCATCGCGTCCCCCAGGATGTAGCGCGAAATCACGCCGGCTTCCAGCACCCGGGTGGTTCCGTTCAAGCGGCCGATGGTTCCGGTCGGCTCGAGTGTGTAGCAGGCATCGAGCTGGCCGGCGGCGAGCGACGCGACATGCTGGGCGATCGGCAGCTCCACCACGGTGAAGCCTTTGGCGCCGGCCCGCTCGAGCACGGTTTTGGCCAGCGTCACGTTCTGGATTCCGGGGCCGGAGCCGACGCGCTTGCCCGACAGCTCGCCGATGGTCTTGATGGTGCTGGCCGCCGGCACGATGAACTCGTCGAGCACGTGCTGCGCATTGCTTGGGTTGGAAGCGAAGATCTTGAAGGTCCCGGGCGCGGCGAGTTCGCCGATGGCGACGTTGGCTGAGCCGGTGCCGTTGGCGGTACCGTCGGAGCGGCCCGCGAGCACCGCTTCCATCACCTGCTGCGCGGCCGCGAACTTCAGGGGCTCCACCTCCAGCCCGGCTTCCTTGAAGTAGCCCAGTTCAATCGCCGCGTAAAAGGGCAGGCCGGCGGCGATCGGCCAGTAACCGATGCGGATCTTTGGCGATGCCTGCGCACGTGCCGGAACCACGCCGAGGACGCCGAGCGCGGCGGCGGCTGCGCCTCCCTGCAGCAGGCGGCGACGCGAGCCATGGGCCGTGGGACTGGCGGGAAGGCGGGGTGGGTGCATGGTAATTCCTGGTGTCAATCGAAATGGTCAGGCGGACGCCGCGAGCGTCTGCATGTAGGCACGCCAGCCACCCAGGTGCGAAATGTCGATCGCACCTTCCAGCGCGATCTGCTCGCAGACGAAGCCCTGCACGCTGCTGCCGTCGTCCAGCTTCAGCGTGCCGATGCCCAGCGGCGACGGGATCAGCGCCACGAAGGATCCGTAGTGCTCCACCGGCATCTCCCACACTTCAAGCGCCACCCGTGCGCCGGAACCCGGTGCGATGCGCAGCAGCCCGGGCTTGGGCGGCACGCTCCCAGCCAGCGCATAGAAGCGGTAGTCGGGCGCGGTCTCGGTGCGCGCAACCAGCAGCGCACCGCGCTCGGTGAGCTGGCTGTTGAGCGGCATGCCGGACAGGTGCGCGCCGACCACGGCCACCTTCACCGTGGTTGCCGGCTGAAGCCCGGCAATGGGTGCCGGCGGCGGCAGCGGCTCGCCGGTCGCGCCCTGCGTCAGGCCCGTCGCGTGGTGGTAGCGCTGGCCGAGATCCGCCAGCTGCCAGTCGCTGCCGCAAGGGCCGACCAGCGTGATGCCGAACGGCAGGCCGTCGGGACGGATCGAACTGGGCACCGCGATTGCGGCGTAATCGAGCAGGTTGACGAAGTTGGTGTACGCGCCCAGGTTGCGGTTGCGCTGCACCGGCTCCTCGCGCATCTGCGCCTGGGTGTAGTGCGTCGGGGCGGTGGGTAGCAGCAGCACGTCGATGCCAACCCACATCGGCGCCGCCTGCTGGGCGAGGGCGCGCAGTCGGGTCTGGGCATCGATCAGGTCGGCGGCGCTGTAGCCGCGTCCGCGGGCGATGATGTTGCGGACCGGCTCGATGACCTCGGCTTCATGGGCGTCGAAGAATGCGCGCACCGCCGCATAGCGCTCGGCGACCAGGGCGCTGTCGTACAGCAGGGCAGCGGCTTCGGCCAGCGGGCTGTAATCGATCGGCACTGACGTCCCGCCGAGCTGGCGCATGCGCTTGACCGCGTCGCGAAACGCAGCTTCCGACAGCGAATCACCGTCAAACTCCAGCACGGTGGGCACGCCGAAGCGAAACTCCTGCCCGAACGGCCGACTGGCGAGGGTGAGCTTGCGTGAATACGGATCGGCCGCGTCATGGCCGGCGGCCACGGCGAGCACCCGGGCCGCCACCGCGACAGAGCGCGCGAAGATCGACACGCAATCCACGCTCCGCGCTGCAGGAACGACGCCGCTGGCACTGAGCAGGCCCTTGCTGGGCTTGATGCCAACGATGTTGTTCAGGCCCGCGGGAACGCGGCCGGAACCGGCGGTGTCGGTGCCCAGCGAGAAATCCACCTGTCCGGTGGCTACGACATAGGCCGATCCCGAGCTCGAGCCGCCGCTCACATAGTCGGCGTTGAACGCATTGGGCACGGCGCCGTAGGGCGAGCGGCTGCCGTTCAGGCCGCAGGCGAACTGGTCCAGATTGGTCTTGCCCAGCACCCTCGCACCAGCGTCGAGCAGGCGCTGCACCACGACGGCGTGCTCCTTGGCCAGATAGGCAAACGCCGGGCAGCCCGCCGTGGTGGCGACGCCTGCCACATCGATGTTGTCCTTGACTGCGAAGGCCAGCCCGGCGAGCGCACCGCTGTCGGTGAGGCGAAGCGGAGGATCGAGCGGCGTGATCCAGGCCGGGCGCGCCCGTTCGCCGGCAGCGTGCGTCGTCGCGGGGAGAAAATTGGCAGCAACACCGACTGGCACCATCTTTGGACATCCAAACTTGTATCCAAGATGGAATGCAAGCAGCGTGCCAGTGGTTGCCTGCTGCCGCGGTTTG
>JACMQP010000296.1 GCA_014376915.1 Ramlibacter sp. | reverse complement strand
TTGCAGCACCTTCTCGGAACTGGAGCGCCACAACAGGGTCTTGACACCGTATTTCTTCTCGAAAGCTTCGGTGATGGGCCCTGAATCGCGCGTGTTGAGCGAGGTGTAGATGTTGACCGGGCCCTCTTTCCTGGCGCCCTCAAGCAACTTCGCTTCGCGGTCGCCGCCTTTGTACAGGTAGACCTCGCGGTTGCGCGCTGCCGTGTCCTGGGCCCAGGAACCGGTCGTGGCGAGAGTCCCCAGCGAGGCCGCCATGAGCTGGCGGCGCAGCGGATCGAAAAGGACTGCCGTATTCATCTGGAGCCTCCGGAAGCGGACGTTGTGGGATCGGGGCCGGGCCAACGCATCGACAGGCGGCCCCCACGGGCCAGTCCAGTTTCAGAAACTGTGCGAGAGGCCGATCGCAAAGTGCGTGAGGTCCTCGCCGGGGGTCGGCGCGCCTCCGAGTTCCGCGTTGCTGAAGCGGGCCGACTTGCCGTTCGTGATTCGGCTGGCAGCCGAGAACAGATAGGTCCGCTTGCTCAGGTAGTAGGCGGCGCCGACAGTGACCTTCTTGCCTTCCAGGCCATCGGTCGTACATGCCGCCGCAACCCGGGTGCAGTTGCCGGCCGTCGCCATGACGTAATGGGCCGAGGTGCGCCACTGGTCGCTCCAGCGGTTCTCCATCGCCAGCAAATACGCCATGTTCCGGTAGGAACTGAAGCGGCCGGCAGTCGCAGCGTTTTCGCTGTATTCCTTGCGGATCGCATCGAATTCGAACTTGTGCTGCTTGTTCATCCGCCACTCGACCGTGAACTGCGTGGCCCGGTCCTTGGAGCGGGTGGGGTCCGTCGCACCGTTGTTGCGCTGCGCCGTCGGCACATTGCGCGAACCGCCGTACAGGTCGTAGTGAATCTCGTGGGCCAGCGCCACGTAGAACGGGCCGTTGTCGTACTTGACGCCCATCGACAGCACCCGCGGATCGCGGATCTCGGTCTTGGCCTCGTCGGTCGACCACTGGATTCCGCCCGTGACGCCGCCGAACTCGGGTGTTTCATAAGTCACCGAGTTGGCCCGGCGCAGGTGGAAGCTGGAGGCCGAACTGGGTCCGAAGCCGGCCTTGCGGAACACGCTGCTGGTCGACATGAAGGTGCCGCTGCTGACGCCAAGCAAACCAATGGTGTCGCCGTAGTTCTTCAGGATGGTGTCGTTGACGCCGAGTTGCAGTGAGCCGAATCGTTTGTCTTCCAGGCCGACGTAGGTGTTGCGGTTGAACATGAAGCCGCCGCCGGCCGCGGCGCCGGTGCCGTCGTCAACGGAGGCAACTCCTTCAAGCTGGAAAACCGCATTCAACCCACCGCCCAGGTCTTCCTGACCACGGAAGCCGAGGCGCGAATTACCGGAAACCATGCCGCGCACGCGACTCACGCCGCCTTCTCCGGTGGGTGTGGCCGCCAGCGTGGAGACGGTTGCGCCTTTCTCGGTGGCGCCGGAGCCCTTCTCGTCCAGTAAATACGGATAAAGCTTGCCGTAGATCTGCACTGAGCTTTGCGCCATGGCAACGGGTGCCGCCAGGATGGCACCGACTGCGACGGCCAGGGGAATGTTCCTCAGTTTCATTGATATCTCCAGGTTTTATTCGGCGCGATGCTTTCTCAAGCAGCGAACTTTTGTTCTTCTATGCGGAACAACAGTCCGCCAAAAAGAACGGTTAACTTTATGAAGCGTCCGCAAGACTGTCAATGCGTGTCGTCCCGGATGCCGGCCGGACCGGCGGCAGGTCCGCCAGTTCGGCCCGATAGGCCTCGTCCATGCGCGGCGCCAGGCCGGTCCTGGCCAGCGCTGCCGTGAACGTCTCCCGAATCCGGGGGGCCTCGTCGGCGTAGTCGATCTGGTCACCACCGACCCGGCGGCTGATCCAGGCCTTGGGAACGCCCTGCGCGTTGCGGATCGAAACGCCTTCAGCCTTGAACGCCAGGTAGCGTGCCGGTGTTGTTCCGGTGTTGAAGTGCTGGTGGAACCACATGTTGGGCGGCACGATCAGGGTGCCCTCCTTCCACTCGAAGCGCCTGGGCTCTTCGCCTTCGGGCCACATCAGGCTGAAGCCTTCGCCGCTCATCACGATCACGTGCGCGCCCGGGCCATGGGCATGGGCCTTCTTGTAGGTGCCGATCGGAAATTGCGAGATGTGGCTGTTCATGCTGCCTTTGGCCATGCTGAAGCGGATGTGGCCGCCGCCGGCGCCCCGCTCCTTGGCGGGAATCAGCGGCAGGTTGATTGCGTCGGCGACAAAGTTGGTGTCCAGCAACAGCCCCTTCTGCTCACCGCCGTTGGCGAAGTAGTTGCTCTCGCCGGCGAACCGGTTCTTGAAGTCGTGCTGGGTCCCAAACACGAAGTCGGTGTCGCCGAACGAATTGATGATGACCGGCGCGTTGGTCACCGAAACGAAGCGCGCCGCCTCCTTGCCGGAACCGTTGAAGTGCTGGTGGCTGGTGTTCAGCGGGATGGCGAAGATGGCCCCCGCCTTCCACTCGAAGCTGACCTTCTGGCCGGAGTCGCTCCAGACGCTGGTCGAGCCGCGGCCGTCCAGCACATAGATCATTTCCTCGTAGAGCTGCCGCTGCGGCGCCAGCTGCTTGCCGGGCGGGATCTCGCAGACGTAGCAGTCGTTCGACGTCCGCGAGGCATCGTGGTTCAGGTACACGCCGCGACCACCGCGCCGTGCCCAGGGCTTGAGGTCAACGGTGTGCAGGTTGGGGACGTACATCGCGTCGATGATGTCCAGCCCCTCGGCCGCGATCCAGCGGGTGTAGGGCGTGGCCTTCTCGGTTTCGAATTTCTTGGCGATGGCGTCTGAGACCAGGGCGTTCTTGCTGTTGTCGTTGTTCATTGGGTCACCGGCTGGGGAAGGGATGTCGATTTGCCGTCCTGGCGCTGCGCGCCGCGCAGGTAGGCGGCCACCATCTCGGGCGTCACCACCATGTCGGGACGGTATTCAGGCGCATCTTCAATCTGCTCCAGGTCGTTCAGCCCGCAGGCCTTGAAGATCCGGTTGACGGCCGAGATCAGCCGCACCGGCTGGTCGGCGCTGGCGTTGAAATGCTGGTGAATGGTGTTCGGCGGGATGTAGATCACGTCCCCCGCTTCCCACTCGTAGCGCTTGATTTCGTCCTGCGGCTTCCAGTGGTAGGTGTCGGTGATTTCGACGTCGCAGTCCTGGTGCAGGTCATAGCCGCGGCCTTCCAGCACGTACAGGCATTCCTCGGCCAGCTGGCGGCGCTTGCCGGACCGGCTGCCCGGCGGCACGAGCAGCATGAACGCATCGACCGTTTCCATGCGCGTGTTCATGCCCTCGTTCAACAGGTGCTTGAGCAGGCCCTGGCGCGACATCTCCCAGGGCATGTCGCCCGGTGTGACAACCTTCTTGCGCCTGGCGTTGCGCGCCGGCGCGCTGGCCGCGTCGTCCAGCAGCTGCTGGTACAGGTTCTGCTGCGCGCTGCCCTGCAGCCACGCCTTCGATTCACTCCATGCCATATTGCTTCTCCATGTTCGGTCAGTCGCCGTGGTTGTAGTTGTCTTCCGCTTCGCGCACCTGGAAGTTTTCGCCGCCGGGCGCCGCGACGCTGGAACGCGGCTCCACCTGTTGCTGGAACAGCATGTTCATGAACATGTACATCGGCTTGCTCTTGATCACCAGCGCCCGCGCCGGCTTGCTGTCGCTGGCGTTGAAGTGCTGGTGCACGCAGTTGTTGTGGACGATCGCGATGTCGCCGGCCTTCCAGTCGTAGCGCACGCCGTCGTGGATCTCGTAGCCCTCGCCGTCCAGGATGTAGAAAGCCGCTTCGTTGACGTGGCCGTGCTTTTGCGACTTGCCGCCCGGCCCGTATTCTTCGAGGTGCAGGTGGAAGGTCTGCGTAATGCCGTCCTTGGGCTCGACGTAATGCCGGCTGAAGGCCTGCGGGCCGTCGTTGAACTTGATCTCCGAGCCCTTGCGCACGCGCGGCATGGCGCGCAGGCGCTCGAGCTCCTCCTTCATGCTGTACTGGCCCTGGATGCCGCGCACGAAGACGCGGTCCTTCTTGCTGTGATAGTGGGATTCGTTGGGGGTGGCAACGGCTGCGGGCTGCGCGCCTGCCGGTTTGTCTTTAGCGTCCATAGAGTTCCAGTTGGTAGCGTTTGGGTTTGAGCGCGCGGCACACTTCGCGGTTAACGCCCGCCTGGGGCATGGAGATGCCGGCCTGGGCCGCCATCTCGCCGACGATGGCCATGTCATCCTCGGCCCAGGCCATGGTCTGGGTGCCCCACTTCTCCAGCGGGCCATTGGTGCAACTTGACAGCAACAGAGCCTTGCGCAGCGCCTCGATATCGACCCCATGGTGCTGTGCCAGCGCCAGCCCTTCGTGGTCGGCCACCAGGCAAGCCCAGAGAATCAGGTTGTTGACGGCCTTGGCGACCTGGGCCGTGCCGATACCGCCGGTATGGACGACGTCGGCCGAGTACGCCTTCAAGACCGGCATCAGGCGGGCGACGACCTCGGCCTCGCCGCCCACGAAAGACAGCAGCGTGCCCTGGTCGGCCGCCTCGCCGCCGCGGCAGACGGTGGAGTCGACGACATGCACGCCGTACGGCTCCGCCTGGACCGCCAGTTCTTTGATCGTGTCGGGATGAACGGTGCTGAGGATGGCCACGATGGTGCCCGCGCGGGCGCAACGCAGCGCTCCGCCTTCGGCCAGCAGGCGGCGCACCTCGGCATCGAAGCCGACACAGACCAGGATCACATCGCACAGGGGCGCCAGCGTGGCTGCGTCGCCGGCCCACTTTGCCGCGTGACCGCTGACCAGCGCCTGGCGCGCGGGATTGACGTCACAGGCATGGGTTTCAAAGCCTTTGCGCACCAGGTGGCCGATGATCGGCGCGCCCATGCGCCCTGCTCCGATGACGCCGACGGTTGGATTCATGCTGTTCCGCTCAACGTTTCTGCGTGATGGTGTCGAGCAGCGCGGGCCGCCCGGCCTTGACCTCGGCGATCGCGCGCTTCAACGCGGCGGCGATGTCGCCGGGCTGGTCGATCGGGCCCTCGGCATACCAGCCCATGGAACGCGCCAGCGTGGCGAAGTCGGGCGGCGGGTCGTCCAGGTCCATGCCGATGTAGGCGCGATCCACCGGCGTGCCGCGCTGTTTGGCCATGCGGATCTGGTGCTCCCAGTCGTTGAAGTAGGCGCGGTTGTTGAACATCACCACCAGCATCGGGATCTTGTGTTTGGCCGCCACCCACAGCGCGCCGGCGTCGAACATCAGGTCGCCGTCCGGCTGCATGTCCACCACCAGCCGGCCCTGGCCGCGGTGCGCCAGCGCCACGCCCAGTGAAATGCCGAATTGCGTCGCGGTGCCCAGCGACTTGCCGGCATGCCGGTGCGGCTGGTCGAAATCCCACAGCTTGCGCGTCCACTCCTCGAGGGTGCCGGCGGTGAGGACCCAGTCCTCGTCCTTGATCGCGTCCCACACTTCGCTGGCCAGGCGGGGTAGCGTGATCGGGCTGGCGTCCCAGTCGACTTTGGCTTCGGCAGCCCACTGCGCGCGCAGGGCTGCATGCTTGCGGCCGGTGGCAGCACCACGTTTGGCGACGCGGGCGACAAAGGGCTGGTCCTTGCGCGCACGCTGCTTGAGCAAGGCAGTCAGCGCGGGAATGGCCACGGTGGTGTCCGCCACGATGCGCTGGTCGGCGTAGAGAAAGCGCTGGTAATCCATCGCCCAGGCCGAAATGTTCATGTCACCGAAACCGATGTCGATCCATTGGCATTTCTTGGGCACCAGGCTGACCAGCTCGCGCGTGGTGCTGGTCAGCGTGGTGGTCGGGCGCTCCCAGTCACGCACGTCCAGGCACAGCACCACGTCGGCGTCACGGAAGATGTCTTTCGACATGCTCAGGTTCAGCGGATGGCAGCCGGGGAAACTCAGCCGCATGTTGAGGTCGTACACCGGGGCGCCGAGGGCCTCCGCCAGCTTGACCAGCGCTTCGAAGCCTTTCGGGTCGCGGCCCACGTATTCGGTCAGGATCACCGGCCGCTTGGCGGCGACGAGCGTGTCGGCCGCCCGGGCCAGCGCCGCCGGATCGGGCGCGATCGGCGCTGGCACCGTCTGGAAGGTTTTCGGCGGCAGCGGCACCGGATGCTCAAGCTGCTTTTCCTGCAGCCAGGCGTCGTAGCACATGTAGACCGGGCCGCGCGGCTCGCTCATCATCACCGAATAGGCGCGGGCGAACGCTTCGGGCACGCCTTCCACCGTGGTCGGCTGGTAGTCCCACTTGGTGTAGTCGCGGATGGCCGCGCCCTGCGACTGCGCCGAGTGGATCCAGTCGATCCTCGGACGGCGTTTGGTTTCATCCATCGGGCCGGTGGCGCCGACGATGAAGATCGGCGCACGGTCGATGTAGGCGTAGTACACGGCCATGTTGGCGTGCAGCAGTCCCACCAGGTTGTGCAGGATCGCCACCATCGGCTTGCCGCTGGCCTTGCCGTAGCCGTGGGCGATCTGCACCGCCGTCTCCTCGTGCTGGCACAGCATCATCACCGGCATGTTGCCACCGTAGTTGACGATGGAATCGTGCAGCCCGCGGTAACTGGCGCCGGGATTCAACGCCGCGTAGGGAAGCTGGTAACGGTGCAGCAGGTCGACGATGACGTCGGCGCCCCAGTGCTCCTTGGGCTTGATCGCGACAGGCGTCTTCTTGGGCTTCGCCACCCGGGAAAATTCGTCTTTGGACATGAGGCCGTTCGCAGTCGGGACAACCCGTCTCGTCAGTTCCCGGCCGCCGGCATGGCGACGCTCTTGTGCGGATCGACGCGGGCCCAGATCGGCTGGCCGATCGGCGTGCGGATCGAGGGATGGGCGCGCGACAGCAGCATGCGGTTGCCGACCTTGATGCGGAAGTCCATCGCTTCGCCGAGAAACACCTTCTGGTCGACCATGGCGTGCCAGGCGTTCACGCTAACGTCGGCGGGCTTCTCATCCGACAGCTCGACATCCTCGGGCCGGATCGACAGCACCACCTTGTCGCCCGCCTGCACCGGCTCGACCGATTGCGAGCGCAGCGGGCCGAGCTCGGTCTCGATGATGTAGCAGTCCGCTTCGGCTTCCTTGCTTCGCACGATGCCATCGAGGAAATTGGTCGATCCGACGAAGTCGGCGACGAACTGGTTCTGGGGCCGCTCGTAGATGTCGCGCGGCGAACCGATCTGCTGGATCCGTCCCTGGTTCATCACCGCGACCTGGTGCGACAGCGCCAGCGCCTCGCTCTGGTCGTGGGTGACATACACGGTCGTGATCTTCAGTTCGCGCTGCAGGCG
>JACMQP010000295.1 GCA_014376915.1 Ramlibacter sp. | reverse complement strand
CCATCGCGGCATGGTTCGGAATGTCGACGAACAGTACGGTGGCGCTGTCCAGCCGCTCATCCCCGGCGCTGCCGTCGCCGGTCGGCCAGCGCTCGCTGAGTTCCGCCGCCAGCCGCTGCTCGTACAGCTTGGCCAGCTGGTGTTTCTGTTCCTCCAGCGCCAGTTCGACCGCCGCATCGACCGCCATCGCGCGCAGGCACGCCTGCATGTCGCGCTTGTTCATTTGGGCGGCCACCGCTTCGCGCAGTTCGTCCGGGCGGAACGGTTTAGTGATGTAGTCGTCGGCGCCGGTGGTCATGCCGATCCGGATGTGGGCTCGCTCCTGCAGCGAAGTGAGCAGGATGACGGGCGCCGCGGCTATTTCCGGCTCCTGCCGCAGGGCGGTGAGCATCTGGAAGCCGTTCATGCCGGGCATCTGGACGTCGCTGATAACCAGTTCGGGGCGGCTTTGCCGCACCAGCTCCAGCCCCTTGACCGCGTCCTCCGCTCCCAGCGCGACGTGGCCATCGCGCTTGAGGACCGACGCAACGAGCATGCGGGTGCCGGCATCGTCTTCCATCACGACGATCAATGCCATGTGTGGTCTTTCTTGGTTCTGCCGGGGTGCTGCGAGGCGACTGCCGCCGGTGCACCGTATTTTACAGGCGGCCGAGCAGCGCCAGCGTGGCGGCCATCACTGCAGGATGGAAGGCGAGTTCGACATGCGCCATTCCGGAAACCAGCCGGTTGTCCGCGCCGGCCAGGGTGGCGGTCGACGCGGGAAAGACGACGTTGTCGCAATTGGAGTACCAGCAGGTGAACCCCGGCCTGGTCTGCGCGCTGGACCCCTGATTCAGCATCCGCAGCCAGTCGCTGCCCACTGCCATTTGCCGGCCGTTCGGCGCGCGGCTGAAGCGGCCCAGCCAGGTGCCGTGGTGCGGCGTGCCGATGGTGACGACGTGGTGGACCCGCGCTGCATTGGACCCGCCATGCAGCCACCACCGCGCGGCCAGGCCGCCCATGCTGTGGCAAACGAGGACTGGCGCCAGGCCGCTTGCCTGCGTGACGGCGACGACAGCGCGCTCGACGATCGGCGTGTAGTCTTCGATCGAGCCGAATACCGGCTCCAGATTCACGGCGACAAAGGAGTGACGGCTTTGGGTCAGTTGCTTCATCCAGGGGTTCCAGAAACCGCGATTGCAAACGAAGCCATGGATGAAAACCACGCCGCGCCTGCCGCGCAGGGCGGCCGCGGGCACCACCAGGTCCGGGACGGCCTGCCACCGGAACGGCTGGCGCCAGCCGAACACCCGAACCGACTCCAGCGTCTCGCCCAGCCAGGCTCGCGCCAGTGCGCGCCATCCGGGCTGCGGCACGGGGTCGCCCCGATTCAGCCGCCGGAGCGCGAGGAACTCCAGCGCCAGGCCGGCGGCGTGGGCAAATGCGATCATGAGACAACCTGCCGCGGCGAGCCACGGCAAGCGGGCCCACCACCAGGCGAACCAGCCGGCAGCGACCACCAGCAACCCAAAAAGTAGACCTTGCAGCATCCGGGCGAGCTTGGAATAGGCGGGCATCTGTGCCGGATTGTGGGGCGTCGGTCGGTGTCCCGTGGGAGACCGCACGGGGTTCGGCCTAGGACAAGCCCGCTAACCGCGGTG
>JACMQP010000294.1 GCA_014376915.1 Ramlibacter sp. | reverse complement strand
GGCGTCCTGGGCAAGCGGCGCGACGGCGTGCAGATCTATTACCGGATCACCAACGACCGGGTCGTCACGCTCTGCCGGGCCGTCTGCACCCAGATCGCGATCGAGTCGGACGTCGCCCGCTGACCGCGCGTCCCATGCGCGACCCTGGCCGCAACCTTCCTGTCCGCCTGCTTGCTGCAGCCCTCCTGCTCGCGGCCATGGCGGCGGTGCCGGCGCAGACCCGGGCCGCCCCGGAGCCGTCCGCAGTGGCCCCCGCCGTGACCGCCGCGCAGGTGTCGCCGTCGGCCTGGTACGTCCAGGGCGAGTCGGCCCTCGGCAACAAGGCCAATCGCAACTTCATCTCCAATGCCGGTTTCGTCGTCACGCCGGCTGGCGTCGTGGTGATGGATGCCCTCGGTTCGCCCCAGCTGGCACGCGAGCTGATGGCCGAGATCCGCCGCCGGACGGGCAAGCAAGTCACGCACGTCGTCGTGACCCATTACCACGCCGACCACATCTACGGCCTGCAGGAGTTCCAGCGCGCCGGAGTCCGGATCATCGCCCACCGCGCCGGCCTCGAGTACCTCAACTCCGACACCGCGCAACTGCGGCTGGCGGCGTCGCGGACCGACCTGGCGCCCTGGATCGACGCGGAAACCCGGCTGGTCGCGGCCGACCAATGGATCGACGGCCCGCTTGAACTCGTTGTCGGCGGCGTGACGCTCCTGCTGCAACCGGTCGGACCGGCACACACGCGGGAAGACGTGGTCGTATTCGTTCCCTCCGAGCAGGTGCTGTTCGCTGGCGACATCGTGTTCCGCGGCCGGCTGCCGTATGTGGGCCAGGCCGACAGCCGGCACTGGATCGCCGCCTTGAACACGGTGCTGGCGTTCGACGCCAAAGTCGTGGTGCCGGGCCACGGCCCGGCGTCGACCTCGGCCCGCGCTGACATCGAGCTGACCCGGGACTACCTGACTTTCCTGCGCGAGGCGATGGGCCGGGCGGCCCGCGACATGGAGCCGTTCGACGAGGCCTACCAGCGGACCGACTGGTCGCGTTTCGACAAGCTGCCGCTTTTTCATGCGGCCAACCGGATGAACGCGTACAACACCTATCTGCTGATGGAGCAGGAACAGCCATGAGCCAGGGCGACGCCCGGCTCTCCCGCCGGACCTTCGCGCTGGTGCCGCTGGCACTGGCGGCCGCAACGTGCGTGGCCAGCCGCAGCGTCGGCGCGACGAGCTTGCCGACCGCGGAGTCGCTCGCCGCCGAACTGGCCGCTGCACTGCGCCAGGGCCGGCCGCTGGTGGTGATGGCCAGCCTCGATGGCTGCCCGTTCTGCCGGACTGTGCGCGACAGCTACCTGGCCCCGCTGCACCGGGAAACCGGCCAGCCCGTGGTGCAGCTGGACATGGGCAGCGACCGGCCAGCGCGCGACTTCGACGGCACGCCGCGCTCCCACGACGAACTGCTGCGCCGCTGGCGTGTCGGCATCGCGCCGACGGTGCTGTTCTTCGGCACCGGCGGGCGCGAGGTCGCGCCGCGCCTGGCTGGCGCCTCGATTCCCGATTTCTACGGCGCCTATCTGGAAGAACGGCTGCGCACGGCGCAACGTAGCCTGTCATGACAGCGCACCGGCGGCTGCGGCAGTCAGCGTAAACCCCGAGTGACCTGGACGGCGCTGGTGATATATTTATACATCTGCATATATCAATTTAACAGTCCATGACCACCGCTGGCCGGCTGCGCAAGGCGCCCGAGAACTTCATCGACCGCGAGGGCGTCGCTCAGGTGGTTGCCGAGGCCCGCGGCGGCCGCCGTGGCTTCATCCGCAGCGCCTTTGCTGCTGCCGCCGCCGGGCTCGCCCTGCCCGCGCTGCGAGCCCAGGGCGTCGCGCCGGCCGATGGTGATCCCAACATCCTGCAGTTGCCCGAGCATGCGACCGGCCTGGGCCAGGCAGTCGCGACCGACGGCTACGGCAAGCCGTCCAAGCACGAAGCCAACGTGCAGCGGCGGCGCAGCCCGGGCCTGACCCAGACGCCGCAATCTTCCGTGTCGTTCGCGCCGCTGCAGTCGCTGTTCGGGATCGTCACGCCGAGTGGCCTGCACTTCGAGCGGCACCACCAGGGCTGGTGGGACATCGACCCGTCGAAGCACCGGTTCATGGTGAACGGGATGGTCAAGTCGCCCCAGGTCTTCACCATGGACGAACTGATGCGCCTGCCTGCGGTGTCGCGCTTTCACTTCATCGAATGCGGCGCCAACACCGGGATGGAATGGGGCAACGTCGCGGTGCCCACCTGCCAGTACACGCACGGCATGCTGTCGTGCAGCGAATTCACCGGCGTCCCGCTGGTCAGCCTGCTGGAGATGGCGGGCGCCGACCTTGCCAACGGCAAGTTCGTGCTGGCCGAAGGTGGCGACGGCTCGTCGATGACCCGCACCATCCCGATGAGCGTCGTCAAGTCGGGCGAGGTCCTGGTTGCGTACGGCCAGAACGGCGAGATGCTTCGTCCGGAAAACGGCTATCCGCTGCGGCTGGTGGTGCCCGGGGTGCAGGGCGTGAGCTGGGTCAAATACCTGCGCCGGGTCGAAGTCGGCGACCAGCCCTACGGCACCAAGGACGAGACCGTCCACTACATCGACCTGATGCCGGACGGCCAGCACCGCCAGTACACCAGCATCCAGGAATGCAAGAGCGTGGTCACCACGCCGTCGGGCGGCCAGGTGCTGCTGGACAAGGGTTTCTACAGCATCAGCGGGCTGGCATGGTCGGGACGCAGCAAGGTCAAGCGGGTCGACGTTTCGGTCGACGGCGGGCGCAACTGGCGCACGGCACGGCTGGAGAGCCCGGTCATGAGCAAGTGCCTCACGCGCTTTTCGATCGACTGGGTGTGGGACGGCAAGCCCGCCATCATCCAGAGCCGGGCCACCGACGAAACCGGCTACGTGCAGCCGAACTACCGGCAGCTGCGCACCGTGCGCGGCAGCCGCTCGATCTATCACAACAACGCGATCCAGTCGTGGCTGGTCGAGGAAAACGGCGAGGTGAAGAATGTCCAGGTGGGTTGACGCTATCGTCGCCACGGCCCTGATCGGTGCCGCCACGGCGGCGCTGGCGCAGGCACGCGGCAGCTATCCCGGCATCGGTCGCGACGCGACCCCGAAGGAGGTCGCCGCGTGGGACATCGACGTGCGGCCCGACTTCAAGGGCCTGCCGGCCGGTTCGGGCAGCGTGGCCAGGGGCCAGGAGGTGTGGGAGGCAAAGTGCGCGTCCTGCCATGGCGTGTTCGGCGAATCCAACCAAGTGTTCAATCCGCTGGTGGGCGGCACCAGCGCCGAGGACGTGAAGACCGGCCACGTCGCCAGCCTGAAGCGCACCGACTATCCGGGCCGCAGCACACTGATGAAGGTCTCCAGCGTCTCGACGCTGTGGGACTACATCAACCGGGCCATGCCCTGGTCGCAACCCAAGTCGCTCACCGTGGAAGAGGTCTACGCCGTCACGGCCTACCTGCTCAACCTCGGCGACGTGCTGCCGGCCGATTTCACGCTGTCGGACAGGAACATCCGCGAGGTGCAGCAGCGGCTGCCGAACCGCAACGGCGCCACCACCGACCACGCCTTGTGGCCGGGCAGGGAACTCGGCGGCCAGAGCCGGCCCGACGTCGCCGGCAGCGCCTGCATGAAGGACTGCGCGCCCGACGCCAAACTCACCTCGATGCTGCCGGCCTTCGCCCGCAACGCGCACGGCAACCTGGCCGACCAGAACCGCACGGTCGGCGCGCAACGCGGCATCAACACTGCAACAGCGTCCGCTGCGACCCAGGCGCAGTCCCCCGCACCGTCCGCGGACAGCGGCGCCGTGCAGGCGCTCATGCAGAAGAACAACTGCACGGCCTGCCACGCGGCCGACCGCCGGGTGGTCGGGCCGAGCTGGTCGGAGATCGCCGGCAAGCACGAAGGCAAACCGGATTACATTGCGGCGAAAATACGCTCTGGCGGGTCTGGCGTCTGGGGCGCGATCCCGATGCCGCCGCAGACCCTGGGCGAAGCCGAGGTCCGCCGGATCGCCGACTGGCTGGCGACTGGCGCGAGGAAATAACGCACAGCGCGCAGGGATATCCCCGATTCAACCTCACCATCGCTTTATTAGCATCCACTTAATCATCCAGGAGAAGCCCATGCAATCCCGTCGCGACATCCTCAAGCAAAGCAGCGCCGTGGCAGCTTTGCTGGCCGCCACCGGCCTGTTCCCCACGCAGGCGCTGGCTTGGAACGCCGCCGCTTTCGAAAGCAAGAGCGTGGCCGATGTGATGAAGGCGTACGGGGCCGGCGCGCCGTCCGAAAGCAAGGCGGTGACGCTGACCGCGCCGGACATCGCCGAGAACGGCGCCGTGGTCCCTTTCGCCGTGGCCACCACGCTGCCGAACGTCAAGCACATGCTGATCCTGGTCGAGAAGAACCCCAGCGCCCTGGTCGCCAAGTTTGACGTCACCGATGCGGTGGAACCGAACTTCTCGACGCGCGCCAAGATGGGCCAGTCCTCGGACGTTTACGCCGTCGCCATCACGACCGACGGCAAGGCCTACTTCGCCAAGAAGGAAGTCAAGGTCACCCTCGGCGGCTGCGGCGGCTGATCGCACCACGCCCCGACCACACACCCCCACGAACATCTCCAGGAGTCCCACCATGGCAGACCCGATGCGCATTCGCGCCCAAGCAGCAGGCAGCAACGCCACCGTCCGTGTGCTCATGGCCCACGAAATGGAAACCGGTCTGCGCAAGGACGCCGCCGGCAAGACCGTCCCGGCCTGGCACATCACCGACGTGACAGCCACCCTCAACGGCAAGACCGTACTCACCGCCGAATGGGGCCCGGCCGTGGCCAAGAACCCGTTCCTGCAGTTCACCGTCAAGGGCGCGAAAGCCGGCGACAAGATCGGCGTGACCTGGAAGGACAACAAAGGCGACACGCGCACCGACGAGGCCGTGGTCTCCTGATCGCGCCGGCGTTCCCAGACAACAACACGGAGACAGGCGAATGAGAAAGACCATCGCATTGCTGGCCCTCGGTGGGCTCGCCACCGGCGCCGCACTGGCGCAGAAAACCGCGATCGAGGCGATCGAGGAATACCGCGCCATGCTGGCCGACGGCAACCCGGCCGAGTTGTTCGAGGCCAAGGGCGAAGCGCTCTGGACGCAGAAGCGCGGCCCGAAGAACGCAACGCTCGAAGCCTGCGACCTCGGCAAGGGCCCGGGCGTGGTCAACGGAGCGTTCGTCGAGTTGCCGCGCTACTTCGCCGACACCCGGCGGGTACAGGACCTGGAATCGCGGCTGGTCAGCTGCATGGAGACGCTGCAGGGCTTCGACGGCAAACAGATCGCCGCGACGCCGTTCGGCAAGGGGGAACAGAACAACGTGACGGCGCTGGCCACGTGGATCTCAGCCGAGTCCAAGGGACTGAAGTTCAACCTGCCGCAGGCACATGCGCAGGAAAAGGTGATGTACGAAGTGGGCAAGCGCCTGTTCTTCATGCGCGGCGGCTCGCACGATTTTTCATGCGCCTCGTGCCACGGCGAGGATGGCAAGCGCATCCGCCTGCAGGACCTGCCCAACCTGACCCACAACCCGGGCGCGGGCAGCGGCTTCGGCGCCTGGCCAGCCTACCGGGTGTCCAACGGCCAGATGTGGGGCATGCAGTTGCGGCTGAACGACTGCTATCGCCAGCAGCGCTTCCCCTACCCGGGCTTCGGCAGCGACGCGACCATCGCGCTGGGCGTCTATCTCGGTGTCAACGGCAAGGGCGGCACCTCCACCGCCCCCACCATCAAGCGCTGACAGGAACAAGATGATCAAAATCACCAAGCGTCACCACTTCGCGGGCCTGCTCATCACCGCGGCCGTCGCCGGCTGCGCTGCGCTGCCGGGCTCCGCGGAACTCGACGAGATCACCGCCCGCACCCTCAAGGAGTCGTTTCGCGACGAGGGCATGGTCAAGGTCGACCGGCTGGTGCAGGACGATTCGAACCGCGAGTGCAGCACGGCGCAGGCCGAGGGCCGGCAGCTCGATCCAGTTCGGGCCGGGGCGATCGAGGCGGCGAACCTGAAGACCGTGAAGTGGCCAAGCGACGGCAAGTTCCTGGGCGACTGGAAACAGGGCGAGCAGATCGCGCAGAACGGTCGCGGCCTGACCTGGACCGACGACGCCAAGATGGCCAACGGCGGCAACTGCTACAACTGCCACCAGATCACCAGTCAGGAGATTTCCTTCGGCACCATCGGCCCCAGCCTTTACAACTACGGCAAGCTGCGCGGCGTGACCGACCCGGACAGCCCGGCGTCGCGCGCAATGGTGGAATACACCTGGGGCAAAGTCTGGAACGCGAAGGCCTACAACGCCTGCTCCAACATGCCACGCGCCGGCCACTCCGGCATCCTCAGCGAACAACAGGTGCGGCACGTCGTCGCCCTGCTGCTGGACCCGCAGTCCCCGGTCAACAAGTGAACCTCAGCAAACGCGAATTCCTGCAGGTCCTCGGCGCCGCCAGCATCGGCGGCATGGGACTGGCCCGCTGGGCGCAGGCCGACGCCGCCACGGCGGCCGAGGGCCTGTACGACCTGCCCCGTTTCGGCAACGTGTCGTTCCTGCACATGACCGATTGCCACGCGCAGCTGCGGCCGATTCATTTCCGCGAGCCGAGCGTCAACCTCGGCGTCGGCAGCATGAAGGGCCAGCTGCCGCACCTGGTCGGCGAACACTTGCTGCAAGTGGCCCGGGTGCCGGCCGGCACCCCCGCTGCGCACGCCCTCACCTGTCTGGACTTCGAGCCGGCCGCGCGCCGCTACGGCAAGGTCGGCGGTTTCGCCCATCTGGCCACGCTGGTCAAGCGCATGAAAGCCAGCCGGCCGGGCGCCCTGCTGCTGGATGGCGGCGACACCTGGCAAGGCTCGGCGACCGCGCTGTGGACCAGGGGCCAGGACATGGTTGACGCCGCCAGGCTGCTGGGCGTGGACATCATGACCGGGCACTGGGAATTCACGCTCGGCATGGAGCGGGTCAAGGAGATCATCGAGAAGGACTTCGCCGGCAAGGTCGATTTCCTGGCGCAGAACGTCAAGACCGCCGACTTCGGCGACCCCGTCTTCAAGCCGTACGTGATTCGCGAGATCAACGGCGTGCCCTGCGCGATCATCGGCCAGGCCTTTCCGTATACCCCGATCGCCAACCCGCGTTACTTCGTTGCTGACTGGACCTTCGGCATCCAGGACGACAACCTGCAGAAGATGGTGGACGAGGCACGCGGCAAGGGCGCGCAGGTGGTGGTGCTCCTGAGCCACAACGGCATGGACGTGGACCTGAAGATGGCCGGCCGGGTCAGCGGCATCGACGCCATCCTGGGCGGCCATACGCACGACGGCATGCCGGTGGCCAGCGTGGTCTCCAATCGCGGCGGCCAGACGCTGGTGACCAATGCCGGCTCGAACGGCAAGTTCCTCGGCGTCATGGATTTCGACGTCAAGGGCGGCAAGGTCGCGGACTTCCGCTACCGCCTGTTGCCGGTGTTCGCCAACATGCTGCCGGCGGACCGGGAGATGGACTCGCTGATCACCCGCGTGCGCGCGCCTTACGAGGCGCGGCTGGCTGAACAGCTGGCGGTCACCGAAGGCACCTTGTACCGCCGCGGCAACTTCAACGGCACCGGTGACCAGCTGCTGCTCGACGCGTTGATGGACGTGCAAGGCGCGGAAATCGCCTTCTCGCCAGGCTTCCGCTGGGGCACGTCGCTGCTGGCGGGCGAGCCCATCACCCGCGAATGGTTGATGGACATGACGGCCACCACCTATTCGTACGCCACGGTGACACCGATGACCGGCGCCACGATCAAGACCGTGCTGGAAGACGTCTGCGACAACCTGTTCAACCCGGATCCCTACTACCAGCAGGGCGGCGACATGGTCCGCGTCGGCGGCCTGCAATACAGCTGCAATCCGCTCGAGACCATGGGTCGCCGGATCGACAACCTGCGCCTGAACGGCAAACCGATCGAGGCCGCGCGCCAGTACAAGGTGGCCGGCTGGGCACCGGTCGCCGAGGAGGCGCGCAGCGCCGGCAACCAGCCGGTCTGGGAGCTGGTCGAGCAATGGCTCAAGGCCAAAGGCGGCACGGTCAGCCCGCGCCAGCCCAACGTGCCGCAGCTCACCGGCGGCCTGCCCAATCCCGGCTACCTGCCGGCAGCGTCATGAGGATGGCGAACCGCGCCTTTGCGCTTCGGACGGTGGCCTGCGCGCTGGCTCTCGGCGCGGGTGCGCCCAGCCAGGCGCAGCAAGCCACCGATGCGGTGCGCTCGATCACGCCGGAGGCTGCCCTGCGCGCGGCCCGCGCAGCGCTGGCCACCTGCACCGGCAACGGCCACCAGGTGGCGGTCGCAGTCACCGACCGCGGCGGCCACGCGCTGGTGATGCTGCGCGAGCGCCATGCGGGCCCGCACACGCCAGCCACGGCCACCGGCAAGGCCTACACCGCCCTCACCTTCAAGCAGGACACGCTCGCTTTCGCGCGCGCCACCCAGTCGGGCGAAGCGGCTTCGGGCATCCGGCAGTTGCCAGGCGTGGTCGCCATCGGCGGCGGCCGACCGATCGAATCGGCGGGCCCGCTGGTCGGCGCCATCGGCGTCTCGGGCGCGCCCGGTGGCGAAGCCGACGACGTGTGCGCGAAGGCCGGGATCGCCGTTATCGCGGACGACCTGGAGTTCTGAACGCTCAGGCGTCGGCGCTTGCGGCGGGCCGCGCCAGCGCCGGCAGCATGCGCGCCAGTTCGTCGGCCGGGACCGGCTTGCTGTAGAGAAAACCCTGCGCCTGGTCGCACTCAAGCCCGCGCAGCAGGCTGGCCTGTTCCTCGGTCTCGACGCCTTCGGCCACCACCTTCAGCTTGAGGCTGTGCGCCAGCGTGATGCACGTCTCCACGATCCCCAGGTAGGCCGGGTCGGTGGTGATCTTGCGGATGAAGGCCTGGTCCACCTTGAGCTCGTCGATCGGGAGGGTCACCAGGTACGCGAGCGACGAGTAGCCGGTGCCGAAGTCGTCGATCGCGACCGGGATACCGAGCGCGCGCACCTCCGACAGGATTTCGATGGCTCGTTCCATGTTCGTGATCAAGATGCTTTCCGTCACCTCGATCGACAGCGCCGCGGGGTTTCCGTCGACGGCTGCCAGGGCCGCCTGCAGCCCGGAGACGAAGTTGTTGCCGCGCAATTGCTCGGCGGCGACGTTCACTGCGATCCTCGGTGCGTCCAGCCCGGCGGCGCGCCATTTCCACCAGTCGGAGATCGCGCGCCGGATCACCTGGCCGCCGGCTTCGGCGATCAGCCCGGTCAATTCGAGCGCCGGGATGAACTCCATCGGCGACACCAGTCCGCGTTCCGGATGATTCCAGCGGATCAAGGCCTCGACGCCGGCGATGGTGCCCGTCGCAAGGTCGATCTTCGGCTGGTAATAATTGACGAACTCGTTCAGCCGCAGCCCACGCCGCAATTGAGGCTCGAGCCGGTAGTGCCGGCTCAGCTGGTTGTCCACGGTCTTGTCGAAAAACATGTACGGCTCGTCGCGTTCGATCGCGACCTGCAGCGCGCCATCCGCCGCCGTGACCAGGTCGTCCAGCTTGCTGCCATCGTCCGGATGCACCGCCACGCCCAGGTGGACCGGACAAACCAGCGCCAGCGAGTCGATGTTGTAGGGTTCGCAGAGGCTGGCGCTGATCGCCGCCGCCGTGGTTTTGCGGAACTCCTCCGGATCGAGTTCCGGGAAATACATGACGAACAGACCGCGCTTGACACGGCCCACGGAGGCGTCGCCCTTGAGGCAGGAGCGCAGGCGTTGCGCAGCCTGCTTGAGCATCGCATCTGCGTTGCGAAAGCCGTGGGCCGAGGTGATCTGGCCGACGGTCTTCAGCCGGATCAGGACCAGCACGCCGCACCTGGCCTTGCTGCGGTCGAACTGCGACTCAAAATGGAACCAGTTGGGCAACCCGGTGAGCCGGTCGAACTGGGTTGCGATCCGCAACTCCCGCCGCATCGTCAGCTGAGTGCTGACGGTGTAGGCCAGCTTGGCGAGGGCTTCGCGCTGGCCAGCGGTCAAAGTGCGCGGCACGACATCCATCACGCAAAGCGTGCCGACGGCGCTGCCCTGCCGGGTCTGCAGCGGGTAGCCGGCGTAGAAGCGCACCGGCGGCAGGTCGGGCCCGAACAGGTTGGTGACGAAGCGTGGATCCGTCTCGGCGTCCTGCACTTCCAGCATCCGGTCCGGCTCGACGATGGTATAGGCGCAAAAGGCCAGATCGCGCGGCGTCGCGGTGACGTCGACGCCCACCCGCGACTTGAACCACTGGCGCTGGCTGTCGATGAAGGTGATGGTGCCCATCGGAGCCTGGCAGATCGCGCTGGCCAGTTGCACCAGCCGGTCGAATTCCTTCTCCGGCTCGGTGTCCAGGATGCCCAGATCCTCGAGCGCGGCCAGGCGGTCGGCTTCGTCCGGGGGCAGCGGGGGCGCGATATGGGACATGGGTTCCATTGATAAGCTGTCGGCTGGTGTCGTTGACATCCTATTGCAATTCAGCTCCCCCCGCGGGGATGAACGATGCCCGGCTGCCGCGGTTCAGGGAGTGCGGGCCTGGTCGCGGCGGGTCTGCTGCGGGTCGGCCAGCATCGACAGCAGCAGGTTGACGTCGGCCGGCTTGACCATGTGGAAGTCGAAGCCCGCCTGGCCCGAGCGCGACCGGCTCTCGGCCTCGCCATAGCCGGTCAGCGCGATCAATAGCGCTTCCCGGCAGTACGGCATGTCACGCAGCCGGTTTGCCACCTCGAAACCGTTCATGCCCGGCAGGCCGATGTCCAGCAGCACCACGTCGGGTTTGAACTCCTGCGCGATGCGCAGCGCTGTCTCCCCCTCGCTGGCGATGCGGACGTCAAAACCTTCCATTTCCAGCAGCGTCATGAGCGTTTCGGCCGAAACGACCAGATCGTCCACTACCAGGATCCGGGCCGGCGCCCTGGTCGGGCGCGCCTGATTCGTGAGCGCCGCCGGCACGGGCGTGGGTTGCACCGCGACCTCCTGCGCCGGCAACCAGACCGTCACCTCGGTTCCGTGGCCCGGACCGGCACTGGTCGCTGCGACCCGCCCGCCGTGCAGTTCGACCAGCTGCTTGACCAAGGTCAGGCCGATGCCCAGCCCGCCCTGCGACCGGTCCAGCGTCTGGTCGCCCTGCACGAACAGGTCGAAGATGTGCGGCAGGAATGCCGGCTCGATGCCCGCGCCTTCGTCGCGCACCGAGATTCGCGCCTTGCCCTCCACGAATTGCGCCTGCAGCTGGATGCGGGTGCCCGCGCCGGAAAACTTGGACGCGTTGTTGATCAGGTTCGACAGGACCTGCGAAAGCCGCACCAGGTCACCGTGCAGCACCACGTCCTGCGCCGGCAGCTCGACGACCAGCGTCTGGCCCTGCGCGGCCACCCGGGGCGCGGTCGCTTCGACCGCGCGTTCCACCAGGGTCGACAGCTGTAGCCGCCCGACCTGGACCACGACCTTGCCCTGCACGATGCGCGACACGTCCAGCAGGTCGTCGATGAGGCGCGCCATGTGGTCGGCCTGACGCCCGATCACGTCGCGCGCCCAGTTCATCCGGGCTGGGGGCACATCCTCGCCCTGCATGATGTACACCGCATTGCGGATCGGAGCCAGCGGATTGCGCAGCTCATGGGCCAGCATCGCGAGGAATTCGTTCTTGCGCCGGTCGGCCTCCTGCACTGCGTGGTAGAGCTTGGCATTTTCCATGGCGATTGACGCGCGGCTGACCACCTCCTTGATCAGGGCCAGCCGGGCCGAGTCGAACTGGGCGTGGCCGCCGACCAGCACCAGCGCGCCCAGCACGCTGTCGCCCGCCAGCAGCGGGCAGACGGCAGTTGCCTGCTCGCCCTCGCGCAGTAGTTCGAAGCGCCGGTCGCGCAGGGCGACGCGCAAGCAATCCCGCAGCGGCTCCGCACCGACGTCGCCTCCGCATTGCGCCGGCCAGCTTTCGATGCGCTTGATGTCGGCTTCCGGCCCGGCCAGCGCCAGCACGGCCCGCTCGCCGAGAAAGGGAATAGCCACCTCGAACAGTGCCTTGATGGTGTCGTCCAGGTCCAGCGAGCGCGACAGCACCTGGCTGGCCTCCGCCAGGTAGTCGGCCCGGTGGATCGCCTCCTCGGCGGCGGCACGGGCGGCCTCCGACCAGGCCAACGCCTCGCGCGCGGCCGCCTGTTCTCTGAGTTGCCGGTTCATCCGGAACAACTCCACGAACACCCGGACCTTGGAGCGCAGCACGTCGGGGACCACCGGCGACGGGATGTAGTCGACGGCGCCGAGCGCGTAGCCGCGCCGGGCCTGGATCTCGTCGACGTAGGCAGTGATGAACACGATCGGCGTCTGCGCCGACTTGCGGTACTGGCGGATCAGCCCGGCCGTCTCGAGCCCGTCGATGTCGGGCATGTTGACGTCCAACAGGATCACCGCAAACTCCATCTCCAGGATGCAGCCAAGTGCCTCCTGGCCGGACCGGGCGCTGACGATGTTCTGGTCGAGCTCGTCGAGGATGGTGCGAAAGACGACGTGCTTTTCCGGCAGGTCGTCCACGACCAGGATGTTGACCTGCTGCCGCGTGCCCGTCTCTTTGATCGCTGCCGACCCGGTTTTCACTGATGCAACCATGCCCGCAGCACCGACAGCAGGTCCTGTGTGTTCACCGGCTTGGACAGGTAGTCCCAGGCGCCGGCTTCGATGCACTTCTCGCGATCGCCCTTCATGGCTTTGGCCGTCACCGCCACCATCGGCAAGTTCTTGCCCTGCGGGAGCTTGCGGATCTCCTTCATGGTGGCCATGCCGTCCATCTCCGGCATCATGATGTCCATCAGCACGACCTTGATCTGCGGATCGCTGGCCACCCGGCTGATCGCGTCGCGGCCGTTGTCGGACCAGACGATGTCCATGCCGTGTTCCTCCAGCACCGTGGCCAGCGCGAAGATGTTGCGCATGTCGTCGTCGACGATCAGGACGCGCTTGCCGGTCAGCGGCTTGCTGGTCTGGTGGAGCTCGTCGAGCATCGCGCGCTTGGCCTGCGGCAGCCGCGCCAGGTTGTGGTGCAGCGCCATCAGCGTCTGGTCGAACAGCTTGGGCACGGTGTGCGCTTCCTGCACGGTGACCGTGTCGCCGGAGGTCCACGGCGTGCGGCCCTCGCCGGCCGGCCCGTTACGGAACACCAGCACCGGCAGCGGACCGAGCAGTGGCTGGCCGGCCAGCGCGCGCTTGCAGTCATGGGGATTCAAATTTCCGAAGCCCTCCTCGATCACCACGCAATCGAATTTCTCGTCCTCCAGCGCCTGCATGAATTTCTCGGCGCTGCGCACCACCACCGCATGGATCTGCTCCTCGCCGAGCTGCTCGGACAGTTCACGCCGGGCCTCGACGTCCTTGATCGCGACCAGCACGCTGCGCCGCGGCCGCCCGACATAGCCGCGCAGCTTGTCGAGCATCTCGTCGAGCACTTCCTTGGAGCGGACCGGCTTCTCGACGAAGGCCATGGCGCCGGACTTGAAGGCCCCCTCCTTGGCATCGTCGGTGGAGATCACGCAGACCGGGATGTGACGGGCGCCCAGGTCCTGCTTCATGCGGTCGAGCACGCGCCAGCCGTCCATGTCCGGCAGGTACATGTCCAGCGTGATGGCGGACGGTTTGTACTGGTTGGCCAGCGTCAGGGCGCCGGCGCCCATGGCCGTGACCAGGCCCTTGAAGCCCTTGGCGCGGGCCGCGTCCAGCAGGAAGCGGGCGAAGGCCAGGTCGTTCTCGACGATCAGCAGCACCAGGTCGCCCTGCGCAATGCTGTCGCGGTCGTCGTCGGCTTCGTTCGATGGCGGCATGTTGTCTTCCGACACCACCACCGCGTCCTGCACTTGCGGCTGAGGCGTGCGCTTCATACCGGGCACGGTCAGGTCCGCGCGGCCGGAGTCGCTGTAGCCAGCCGGCCGCCGGGCCGCGCGCGCCGCCGAATACACCAGCGGCAGGTACAGCGTGAAGGTGCTGCCCTGGCCGGGCGCGCTCGACAGCCGGATCTCGCCGCCCAGCAGCTTGGACAACTCACGAGAAATGGCGAGGCCCAGGCCGGTCCCGCCGTACTTGCGGCTGGTTGAGCCGTCGGCCTGCTGGAAGGCCTCGAAGATGATCTGCTGCTTGTCGCCCGAGATGCCGATGCCGGTGTCGGACACGGCGAAGGCGATCACCTGCTGGCTGCGATTGAGTTCGTCGTTGTCCGCGCTCCACCCGGTAATGGCCTCCTCGATGGTCAGCGTGACGTGGCCCTGATGGGTGAACTTGAACGCATTGGACAGCAGGTTTTTCAGGATCTGCTGCAGGCGCTTCACGTCCGTGACCATCGATGTCGGCAGTTGCAGGCCGGTATGGATCATGAATTCCACCGTCTTGGCCTCGGCCACGTGGCGGAAGGTGCGTTCCACGTACAGCTGCAGGTCCGAAAGGCGCAGTTCGTTGATGTCGACCACCACGGTGCCGGACTCGATCTTGGACAGGTCCAGGATGTCGTTGATCAGCATCAGCAGGTCGTTGCCGGACGAGTGGATGGTCTTGGCGAATTCCACCTGCTTGATGGTCAGGTTGCCGTCCGGGTTCTTGCACAGCTGGTCGGACAGGATCAGCAGCGAATTCAGCGGCGTGCGCAGCTCGTGCGACATGTTGGCCAGGAACTCGGACTTGTACTTGGACGTCAGCGCCAGCTGCTTGGCCTTTTCCTCCAGCGCCTGGCGAGCCTGTTCCACTTCCTGATTCTTGCGTTCCACCTCGTGGTTCTGGTGCACCAGCAGGCGGGCTTTTTCCTGCAGTTCCTCGTTGGTCTGCTGCAGTTCCTGCTGCCGGCTCTGCAGCTCCTGCGCCAGCGACTGCGACTGCGTCAGCAGGTCTTCCGTGCGCATGTTGGCCTCGATCGTGTTGATCACGATACCGATCGATTCCGTCAGCTGGTCAAGGAAGGCCTGGTG
>JACMQP010000293.1 GCA_014376915.1 Ramlibacter sp. | reverse complement strand
TGGGGTTTCTTCAACCGGCTGTGCGCGCCCGAGGACGTGCTGGCGCAGGCACAGGCGATGGCGCGCGACCTGGCCGATGGGCCGAACTTTGCCAACGGCATCACCAAGACCATGCTGCATCAGGAGTGGGCGATGACGATCGAGCAGGCCATCGAGTCCGAGGCCCAGGCCCAGGCGCTGTGCATGCTGACCGAGGACTTCACGCGCGCCTACGAGGCCTTTGTGGCCAAGGCCAAGCCGCGCTTCGAAGGCAACTGAGCAGAGAACGACATGAGCGACACCAACTACCTGGACTGGCCATTTTTCGAGCAGCGGCACCGCGAACTGGCCCGCGCGCTCGAAGCCTGGGCGGCGACTCACATTCCCCACGAGCACGGCGCCGACGTCGACGCCGAGTGCCGCGCGCTGGTGCGGCTGCTGGGCGCCGGCGGCTGGCTGCAGCACGCGGTCGGCGGCAAGCCCTGGGGTGCGTCGGCGCAGATCGACACCCGCGCCATCTGCCTGATCCGCGAGACGCTGGCGCGGCACAGCGGCCTGGCGGACTTCGCCTTCGCGATGCAGGGCCTGGGCTCGGGCGCGATCAGCCTGCAAGGGACGCCGGCGCAGAAGAATCGGTACCTGGGCAAGGTGGCGCGCGGAGAAGCGATCGCCGCCTTCGCTCTGTCCGAACCGGACGCCGGATCCGATGTCGCCGCGATGCAGTGCAGCGCCCACGTCGAGGGCGACCAGGCGGTGCTGAACGGCGAGAAGACCTGGATCTCCAATGGCGGCATTGCCGATTTCTACGTCGTGTTCGCCCGGTCGGGGGAGGCCGCGGGCGCGCGAGGGATCTCGGCCTTCATCGTCGATGCCGGCACGCCTGGCTTCGAGATCGCCGAGCGCATCGACGTGATCGCACCGCACCCGCTGGCGCGGCTGAAGTTCACCGACTGCCGGGTGCCGCTGTCGCAGCGGATCGGGGCGGGCGGCGAAGGCTTCAAGGTGGCAATGCGCACGCTCGACGTGTTCCGCACCTCGGTCGCCGCCGCGGCGCTGGGCTTTGCGCGCCAGGCGATGGACCAGGCCTTGCAGCGCGCCACCACCCGCAGGATGTTCAACCAGCGCCTGGGCGACTTCCAGCTGACGCAGGCCAAGCTGGCCCAGATGGCGACCACCATCGACAGCTCCGCCCTGCTGGTGTACCGCGCCGCCTGGCAGCGCGACCAGGGCCGCAACGTCACCAAGGAGGCGGCGATGGCCAAGCTCGCCGCCACCGAAGGCGCGCAGCAGGTGATCGACGCCGCGGTGCAGATCTTCGGCGGCGCCGGCGTGGTCAGCGGCAACCCGGTGGAAATGCTGTACCGCGAGATCAGGGCGCTGCGGATCTACGAAGGTGCCACCGAGGTGCAGCAGTTGATCATCGGCAGGGAGCTTCTCAAATCCATCGGGGACAAAGCATGAGCGACATGGAAGTCATCCTCCCTCCCGGCTGGCCCCGTCCCAAGGGCTACGCCAATGGCGTCGCCGCCAGCGGCCGGATGCTGTTCATCGCCGGCATGATCGGCTGGGACGCGCAGGGCGTGTTCCATAGCGACGATTTCGCCGCCCAGGTGCGGCAGGCGCTGCAGAATGTCGCCGACGTGCTGCGGGAAGCCGGCGGAAAGCCCGAGAATATCGTCAGGATGACCTGGTACGTGACCGACAAGCGCGAATATCTTGCTGCTGGCAAGGAGATCGGCCAGGCCTTCCGTGAAATCATCGGCAGCTACAACGCGGCGATGACGGCGGTGGAAGTGAAAGCGCTGATCGAGGACCGGGCCAAGGTCGAGATCGAAGCCACCGCGGTCATCCCCGCCTGAGCCCTCAACGTTCTGACTCCGGAGTTCCCTCATGGCCACCACCAAAGCATCCTTCCACTGGGCTGACCCGCTGCTGCTGGACCAGCAGCTCACCGATGACGAGCGCATGGTGCGCGAATCCGCCGCCACCTACTGCCAGGAGCGGCTGGCGCCACGGGTGGTCGAGGACTTCCGCCGCGGCGAGAGCGACAAGGCGATCTTCCGCGAGATGGGCGAGCTGGGCCTGCTGGGCGCCACCATCCCCGAAACCTATGGCGGCGCGGGCCTGAACTACGTCTGCTACGGCCTGGTGGCGCGCGAAGTGGAGCGGGTCGATTCCGGTTACCGCTCGATGATGAGTGTGCAGTCGTCCCTGGTGATGGTGCCGATCAACGCCTTCGGCAACGAGGCGACGAAACAGAAGTACCTGCCCAAGCTGGCCACCGGCGAGTGGATCGGCTGCTTCGGCTTGACGGAGCCGAACCACGGCTCGGACCCCGGCAGCATGATCACGCGGGCGAAGAAGGTCGCGGGCGGCTACAGCCTGACCGGCTCCAAGATGTGGATCACCAACAGCCCGATCGCCGATGTGTTCGTGGTCTGGGCCAAGGACGACGAAGGCGCGATCCGCGGCTTCGTGCTGGACAAGGGAACAAAGGGCCTGTCGGCTCCTCCCATCCACGGCAAGGTGGGACTGCGCGCCTCGCTCACCGGCGAGATCGTGATGGACGAGGTGTTCTGCCCGGAAGAGAACGCATTCCCCGAAATCCGTGGCCTGAAGGGCCCGTTCACCTGCCTCGACAGCGCCCGCTATGGCATCAGCTGGGGCGCGCTGGGCGCCGCCGAGGACTGCTGGTTCCGGGCCCGCCAGTACGTGCTGGATCGCAAGCAGTTCGGCAAGCCGCTGGCGGCCAACCAGTTGATCCAGAAAAAGCTGGCCGACATGCAGACCGAGATCACGCTGGGCCTGCAAGGCTGCCTGCGCCTGGGCCGCATGAAGGACGAAGGCACGGCCTCAGTGGAGATCACATCGATCATGAAGCGCAACTCCTGCGGCAAGTCGCTGGACATCGCCCGCTTGGCCCGCGACATGCTGGGCGGCAACGGCATCAGCGATGAGTTCGGCGTGGCCCGTCATCTGGTGAACCTTGAGGTGGTCAACACCTACGAAGGCACGCATGACATCCATGCGCTGATCCTGGGGCGCGCGCAGACCGGGATTTCGGCGTTTTGATTGTTCGACGCGAATGTCCCGGAATCACGTGTTGCCGGGGGTTCAACTCCGGTGGCTGATTGCTTACCGGAACCCAAACAGGGCGGAGTAGCTGGCCGGTGACTAACCGTCGATAGCTACATATTGTCGGTAGCGAGCCGAAGGCTGCTTTTGGCCGGAAGCGGACATCGCAGTCCAAGTGGGCCGGAACAGGCGCGGCATGCCAAGTAACTTGACCGCCGGCAAAGTGTCGACGCTGTCGGAGCCTGCAGTACGGGAACCCGGCCAGCCTCGGGCTCGTAGTGTGGCGACCTCGATGGTGCTTCGACAGAGAAGATCCCCAGAAACGGCTCGCAAGTGGAGTTGTCATGCCGGCCTTGATTGGGCATCCGCAGCGGCATGCTCGGAGTTATCGCAAATTCTTGTCGAAAAACGCGATCGACTCCTGTGCAAGGCGGTCCAGGAACGCAGCCCGGTCGAAGCCTTGCGGGTCGCTGGCCACGCTGCCGTCCGGCGAGGGCAGGTCCATCGTCGGTGTGTTCATGAACGCGTAGTGTCCTGCATTGGGCACGAGTTGCAGCGTTGCGTTGGCGCCGCGCATGTTCTGCTTGACCCATTGCGCGTGGAAGCGCGGCACAAGAAAGGTGTCTTTTTCGCCAGCGTAGATGGCCACCGGCACGGTGATCGATGCCAGCGACGACGCGCTGAACGCCACCCCCATCGGCGCCAATGCCATCACTGCGCGCACTCGTGGATCGGCCTGCACCGGCTCTTCCTGTCCGTCCGCGGCGGCGCCGGCCTGCACCGGGGCGCCGCCGATGGTGCGCGTCATGTTGCACAGGACGGGGTCCAGCTGCGCTTCGGCCTCGCAATGCGTGCGCATGCGCGACAGCACCGGCTTGCCGCCTGCCAGCGCCAGTACCGTGTAGCCGCCCGCCGAATGGCCCAGTGCACCGATCAGCGGCCGCCCGTCGGCACCGTTGGCAATTCCAGCGCCCCATTGCGGGTCGGCGAGCAAGGTGTCGATCACGCGCGATGCCTGGCGCGGCCGCTCGGCAAAGTAGCGCCCCAGCGTGGCTCGCATCGACTGGTCCTGCCAGGTATCGCCCACGTGCTCGACGCTGGCAACCAGGTAGCCGTTGCGCGCCAGCGCCTGCGCCAGCGTGGCAAAGCCGATATCGGTGGAGGCCGTGCCATGACTGACCACGATGAGGCCCTTGAACTTCGACTCCGGCGCTCCGTTGATGGCCACAGTCTGCGGGAAGGGCCCCATGGGAATCACCCGGGCCGCGTCGGGCGTCGGGTAATAAAGCGAGAAGTGGGCCGGCTTGTCATCCGCCTTGTTGGCGGCCACCGTCATTTGGCGAAATCCCGCCTCGGCGGCGTTGGCGGCAGGCTGCAGCAGCGAGAAGCAGGCCGCTGCCATGACAAGCGGGAGGGTACGAAAACCGAGGATGGAGCGGGCAAGCATGTGGATACCTTTCGGGTTGGGTTCTGTTGCGGGGGATGGGCAGGCGAAGTATCCAAGCGCGTTTGCGCGGCGTCGCGGACCGTGCGACGAAATGGCGGCCTGGCGGCGCCAGATGCAGAAAACGGCCGTCAAGAACATTGCGATCCCTTCCGGTCATTCGAGTTGAAAGAGAATGACCATTCGCGGAGACGGATTGGGTGGCCGAAGATGCCATTCAACTCGCGCAGGCTGTACTTCTCAACCAGACTGGGTTCGATCAGACAGATTTCTCGATACCGGCCACTGGCGCCCAGCATGACCCTTCGTCAACTGGCGGCTACTTTCGACCCATAGCGGACATCGGTTGGATGGACGTTGGCACGAACACCCACATGTCCCAGATCGAGCTCGCTCACGACACATGGGTGCCAAGGCGAACTCAGGGTGCACAGGCGTTCGCGGCCGTGTCCCGCGCCTCGTTCAGCAACCGCCGGCCTTGCGGGCGCAGCGTGACGCGGCGCTTGCCGTCGCCGTCTGTAGCGCGTACCACCAGCCCGGTCTTCTCCAGCGGCAGCACCCGCAGCAGCAAATGCGACGCTGGCGTGCGCAAGGTGCGCGCGAGCTCTGTCGCCGGCGCTGAGCCGCCAGCCCCATCCAGCACCGTTAGGAGAACGAAGTCGGCCCACGACAGCCCGTGGCAGGTGCCGAGTTCGTCGTCTAGCGCGAACACCATCGCCGCGTGCTCCAGGTGCCGGTCGACGCAAACTTGCAAGGCCGCTTCGCTCATGGCGCCAGACCTTGCAGTTCGCGGTAGATCTGCTCCAGCGCTTTCAGTTCTCCCGCGTAGTCGAAGTCCACATCTTCGCGTTCCTTCACGAGTTCCAGCACTTCGAAGGCGAGCCCGTCCACGCCGCTGCGATTCCACTCGGCCTGCAGCATACAGTCTGCATACTTGCCCATGCGCAGTTCAAAGCGCGCGCGATTCAGCGCTGCGTGCACGTTGCGGCTCGCCCCGAGCAGCAGATGACCGTTCACGCGGTCGCGGATTGCGTAGATGCCCATGGGCGGGAAGGCGTTACGCGCCTGGCGCGCTGCTTCCCGCCGCGCCGAGCGCGACGCCTGGTTGGCTAAAGAGTCCATCTTTCTTCTCCTTGTGACGGTAATAGAGGCCGTGCAGTACCAGCATGGCCAGGAACGCGGCAGGACAGGCCCAGAACACGCCTGCCAGGCCGAAGCGCGCTTCCAGCGCCACGGCAACCGGCAATTCGACGCCGACGATCGCAGCCATGCTCAGGAGCGCCGGCACCAACGCCGCGCCGCTCGCGCGCATCGCGCCCACTAGCACGTGGCTCCATCCGAGCAGCACCACGCTCCAGGCGACGGTGCGCACGATGGCGACCGCCTGCTCCAACACAGGCCCGGGTTCCAGGAACACGCGCAACGCGAACGGCGCGAGCAGGTGCGCAGCGACGACGAACAGCGCGGTGACCACGGCGTTCAGGCGCAGCCCCGTCCCCACGATCGCCGGCAGCCTGTCGCGCCGTCCAGCGCCGACTGCGTGCGCGCTGAAGATCGCCGCGGCAATGCCCAGGCTCATCGCCGGGAACTGCACCCAGCTCAGGACCTGCGTCGCCGCGCCATAGGCGGCGGTCGCGGTCGAGCCGTGACGGTTCACCAGGCCTAGCAGCACGATCTCCGCAAGCGCCATCGCCAGCATCTGCAATGCGGCCGGCAGGCCGATGCGCAGCATGCGCCTGGCGATGGCCGCACTCGGCTTGCAGTCCTGCCACCCGGCGCCGGGGGCGAGCGGATGGCCGTCACGCCGCCAGCGCCGGATCAACACGGCAACCGCAGCCAGCTGCGCGACGAGCGCGGAGACTGCCACGCCAGCCGCGCCCAAAGGCGTGCCCGCAACCAGCAGCGGCGTGCATACCGCGCCCACCAGCGTCGCGGCCAGCAGGGCCCACATCGGCGAGAGCGCGTCGCCGGTGCCGCGGCTCAGGGACAGGCCCGCCCACGCGACGAACACGAAGGGCATCACCAGCAGCATCGCGCTCGCATAGCGGATTTCGGCCGGCAAGATGTCCGGCGGCGTGCCGAGAGCTTGCATCAGCCACGGCGCAGACCACGCACCGGCCACCGCGACCGCAAGCCCGACGCCAAGTGCGGCCACGAAGGCCGTCGCACCCACGCGCCGCACCTGCGCCGCACCCACGCGCCGCACCTGCGCCGCATCACGCGCGCCCCATGCTTGTCCCGCCAGGATGGTCGCGCCGGCGCCCAGCCCGACGATCAGCGACAGCAGCAATAAGTTCATCACACAAGCGCCATTTAGGCTGCGTTTGGACTGGCGGCAAGGTGGTGGTTGGCCGCTTTCGTTGCCGCCGCCAGCTCCCTCGGTCGTCTTTTTGCGTCTCGAGCGTGTGGCTGCGCACAGACCACGCGTCTCAGTGCGAGCAGAGTGAAGGCTCTTCGATCAACCGGTCTTCATCATGATTCAAGCATTTCTCTTCTCACCTCGCAGTCGCGGTGTTGGCACCGTGACTTTGGCTCTCGCCGCTGCGCTCAGCCCAATCTTTGCTGAGGCGGCAAGCGCGTCGGCGCCAGCCGGAAGCCTAGACGCCACCTATCAGCGCGCGCGGGCTGACTGCATGGCGGGTCGCACGCAACAAACCCAGAAGACCTGCCTGACTGAGGCGGCCGCGGCGCGCAGCGCGGCGCGCAGGGGTCTGCTCACAACTGAGACGCCGCAGGTGCTGCGCGATAACCTGCAGCAGCGCTGTCTGGTTCAGCCCGAAGGCCCCGATCGTGCTGCCTGCGAGCGCATGGCGAAGGGTGAAGGCAGCGTGACCGGCAGTGCGGCCGCAGGCGGCGAGCTGCGTGAACTGACGACCGTGGTGCCAACTGAAAAAAAGCCTGAGCCCGCGAAGCCCGAGCCCGCGAAGCCAGCGGCATCTTCCGCGCAGTAACCGGCGCACTGACTTCAGCGTCCCAAAAAGCTCGGCGCGCGCCTTTCGCTGAAGCCATGCGCACGACACCATGCAGGCAACTTACGTCTGCTTTGTCGCGTCGCTGAAAACGGGAATGCTGCCGAGCGTGTGGAGCCGCTCTCAGGCAATGACTAGTGCGTCGGTCACCCGGTGGTTTTTGTCGCGCGCCCTGGCATTGCCTTATGGCGCCACGCAATGCCGAGCAGCGCCGCCACGCTGAATGCCGCTCCAGCCAGGAATGTGGACGCCGCGCCGAGTTGATCCCAGAGCAGGCCTGCCACTCCACTGGCCACCAACATCGCCAGCCCGCTGACGAGGTTGAAGAACCCATAAGCCGTGCCCCGCAGACCAGCCGGCGCGACGTCGGCCACCATGGCCGCCAGCAGGCCCTGGGTCATGCCCATGTGCACGCCCCACAGACCGACACCGACCAGCAACGTGGGCCAGCCGGTGCCGCTGGCCAGCACGAGATCGGCCGCGATGAGCACGACGAGTCCCA
>JACMQP010000292.1 GCA_014376915.1 Ramlibacter sp. | reverse complement strand
CGCGCCGCCTAGGCGGTTTCGGCCAGCGCCGGCAGCGCGAACGAGTCCATCGCCAGGATGCCGTACATCACTTCGCGGCTGACATAGCCCGGCTTGACGGGCGCGTCGCCCTGGCCGAAGCCGCCGGCGCCCAGCGCGAAGAACAGCGGCAGGAAATGGTCGTCGCTCGGGTGCGCGCGGCTGGCGTGCGGGGCCTGGGACCGGTAGTCGAGCAAGGCGGCCAGGTCGCCGCGCTCGATCGCGGCTTCGACCCAGCGGCTGAACTCCACCACGTAGGGTTCGGCTTCGCGCTGTCCGCCGAAGAACTCGGACAGGTTGTGCGTCATGCTGCCGGTGCCGACCAGCAGCACGCCGCGATCGCGCAGCGGCTGCAGGGCCTGACCCATGGCATAAACCTGCCCCGGCCCCCAGCCTGCCGGCAAGGCGAGCTGGACCACCGGCACGTCGGCCTTCGGGAACAGGTGCATCAGCGGCACCCAGGCGCCGTGATCGAACGGCCGCTTTGCATCGGACTGGGCCTCGATGCCGTGTTCGCGCAGCAGGTTGCCGACCTCGGCCGCCAGCGCGGGCGCGCCGGCCGCGGGGTACTCCAGCTTGTACAACTCCGGCGGGAAGCCGCCGAAGTCATGCCATGTCTGCGGCTTGTCCGTGCTCATGACGGCGGGCCCACGCGCCATCCAGTGCGGCGACATGATCACCACGCCGCGCAAGCCGGCGCCAGCCTGCTGTTTGAGGCGCTCGCCCAGCCGGGTCAGGGCCGGGCCGGTCGCGCCGGCGTCGATGGCGAACAGCGGCGCTCCGTGCGAAATGAACAGCGCTGGCAGGGAGGGGGTGGGCATTTACAACTCCTGATGGGGCAAACGCTGCAGATGATGCCAGCCGGCGCGGATGAAAGGGCCGCCGCCGCGACAGACCGTCCTGCCGGCGAGACTTCAGCGCCTGGCCCCGGTCCAGCGAAACAGCTTGTGCGACGTCGTGGCGGCGACCGGCGTCACCTGCTCGCGCAGTTCGCGCGGCAGCAACTCCCACCGGTCGTTGGCGATGATGACGTACGTCACCGGGCTGGTGGCCAGCACGGGCAGGTCTTCGCCGTAGCGCATGCCCTTGACGCGGCCCTGCATATAGAAATCGGTGGAGAACGAGACGCTGGGCACTTCCATCAGCGCGTCACCTGGCTGGGCGACGCGCTGGTACGCCTGGACCAGCGGCAGCAGCGAATACCGGTCGAACAGGCTGGCGCGGCCGGCGGCCAGCAGCAATGCGGGAATCGCCAGCGCCAGCAGCAGCAGCACGGCTGCCAGCAGGCGATCCATCCGCTGCGGCCGGCGGGCGGCGGCAGTCCAGCCGGCGCACAGCAACGCCAGCGCCGGCATGCCGGGCAGCACATAGGTCCACAGGATGTTGCCGGCCACCGTGAAGAATACGCAGGGCCAGAGCACCCACAGCAACAGGTAGCGGACGTGCGGCGCGTCCAGCGCAGTCGCGCGGCGCAAGGCGCCGCCAACGGCCGCCAGCGGCAGCACCACCAGCCAGGGCAGCGCCGCCGCCAGCGCGAATAGCCACACCGTTCCGTGCGGCATGCCGTGGGCATTGCTGTACAGGTCGCCGCTCCAGCCGCGGACCAGGAAGCGGTAGACGTGCTCGCCGACGATGAAGTATTCCAGGAAGCCGGGGCTGCGATTCTCGGCCAGCAGGTACCACGGCAGCACCAGCGCAGTCACCGCCAGCGTGCCGTAGATCCACGGCACCCGGCGCCAGGCCTCGCTCCATCGACGCTCCCACAGCATCCAGCCGCCGATGGGGACGGCACACAGGACCAGCACCAGCGGACCCTTGGCCAGCAGGCCGACCGCCAGCCCCCCGAACAGGGCGATCCGCGCCCACAGCCCCTCGCGACCGGTGACGCACCACCAGAAGCCGCTCATCACCAGGGTGGTTCCCAGGGCCAGCGCCGTATCGGTCATCACGGCCCCGGTCGACAGCAGGAACAGCAGCGAGCCGGCCAGCAGGGCGGCTGCGTGCCAGGCCAGCCGGGCCGACTGGCTCAGGCCATGGCGCCAGACCAGCGCCGCCACCCCCACGCCCATCAGAAAATGCGGCAGCCGCGCCGCCCACGGAGTGATGCCGAACAGCTTGAGACCGGAGGCGGTGGCCCAGAACGACAGCGCCGGCTTACCCCAGAAAGTCCGCATGTCGTCCAGCGACAGTGTCACCCAGTCGCCGCTCTGGGCCATGCGGCGGGCGATGTCGGCGTAGCGCGCTTCCGTCATGTCCATCAGCGGATAGAACGCCAGCGACGCCAGCCGGGCCAGCGCCAGCAACAGCAGCGCGCCCAGCAGCAATCGGCTGGTGCGGTCGATCGGGAGTTTGGAAGCAGGCATCGGGCGCTATTGTCGTGGGTCAGAGCTGCCGCACTTTTTTTTGCGAGAAATGCCGGCGTCTTGGCGGCCGCGGCACCAGAGCCCGTGGCGCCGTGAGATCATCACGACAGCGCGACGGGTGCGCAAGGAGACTGGCTTGAGGTTGATGGCGTTTGTGGTGGAAGACAATGCGGCGATCCGCGAGAGCCTCGTCGAGGCGTTGGCCGAGCTGGCCGACGTG
>JACMQP010000033.1 GCA_014376915.1 Ramlibacter sp. | reverse complement strand
CGTTTGATGAGGCCGTGGACCGGCTCCAGGCCCTTGAGCGTCTTGAGGTACAGGCGCTGGTCGCGGACCGTCAGGTCGCTGCCCTCGTCCAGGGTCAGGCCCAGGTAGCGGGCCAGGTACGCGTGCTCGAAATAGGTTTCGTTGTACGGTCCCGGTGTCAGCAGCACGATGCGCGGTTCGCTCTGGGTCGGGCACATCTGCTTGATGCTGTCGATCAGCGCCCGGTAACTGGCGGCCAGCCGCTGCACGTTCAGGTCCTGGAACGCCTCGGGAAACAGCCGCGAGGTGACCAGCCGGTTCTCCAGCAGGTAGCCCAGGCCCGAGGGCGCCTGGGTCCGCTGCGACACCACCCACCAGTGGCCGTCGGGCCCGCGCGCCAGATCGAACGCCGCGATGTGCAGGTGGGTGTCCGCGGCCGGCCGCACGCCGTGCATCGCCCGCAGGTAGCCGGGGTGGCCGTGCACCAGCGCCGGCGGCAGCAGGTTGCCGGCCAGCAGGGTCTGCGGGCCGTACACGTCGGCCATGATGGCGTTGAGCAGCTTCACCCGCTGCAACAGGCCGGTCTCGATCTGCTCCCAGCTCTCCGGCGTGATGATCAGGGGAAACAGGTCGAGCGACCACGGCCGCTGCGGGCCGTCGGACTCGGCATAGACGTTGTACGTGACGCCGTTGTCGCGGATCTGGCGCTCGAGATTGGTGGTGCGCCGGTCCAGGTCGGGAAAGCCGTCGTGGCCCAGGTTCTCGAAGAAGCTCGACCAGGCCGGCGTCGGCAACGCCCGCCGTGCCAATTCCAGTTCGGCCGGCTCGCCGCTGGCGAGTGGACTGGACACGCCACCGCGCAGTTCATCGAAGTGGCCGGCCGCTGCGGGGGGCGCCATTGCGGCGGCCAGCGCGGCGGGCGTCGCGCCGCCGGCGTCGCCGAAGAGCGAGTCGATGCTGTCGTTGGGTTGATCCACCGGCGCGATTGTCCCACCTGGTGCCCGCTCGATGCGGGCGGTGGCCATCGGCCGTCGTGGGCGTGCGACGGATGGGTACGATACCGGCACATGATTCCCGACCTGTCTGCCCTCATCATCGGCGCCCTGGCTTTCGCAGTCGCCTTCGGTATCGTCAAGTTCGTCACCGTGCGCCGGCAAAAGCGTCGACGGGAGGAGGCGCAGCAGGTGGAACGCAAGAGCCAGAGCCGGCAGGTGCGGCGGGCGCGCGACCGCAGGAACGGGCGCTGACGCTGACGCTCGGACCGGGACGCCTGGCCGGCGCCGCTAACGGTCTTCGTCGATCGACGCGCTCCAGCGGTCGCCCCAGCTCTTGGCGTCGTCGAGTTCGCGCCGGCCGCGCTTGGTCGGCCGGCCATGCTCGATCGAATGCGAGGGTTCGGGGGACAGGCGGCGCTGTTCGGCGGCCTGCAGGCGCGCCGTCAGGCTGGCCTCCGTTTCCTCATAGAGCTGCTGTGCCACCGGCGCCGGTCCGCGCATGCCGGACAGGCCCTTGACCACCACCGTGCGAGTCACGGGACCCTGGCGCAGGGTGACGGTATCACCCCGTTTCAGTTCGCGGGCCGGCTTGACCCCGGCGCCGTT